>JAUZOF010000103.1 GCA_030706585.1 Bacteroidota bacterium | reverse complement strand
GTACAGGAGAATGAAACCAGCGACAACGTAAACGCCATGAAGAATATGCTGAGCAAACCGGTGGTTTTATCCACCTCGCTATCCACTTTATTGGTCCAGGATGAAGGCAGGATAATTTCGAATGCACCTAAGAAAGAGATGGCAAACACCACCAGTAACGAAAAAAAGAGCAGGTTAAAGATTGCATTAGTCGAAAGGTCATTCAGCGCGCTGGCACCAAAGAGCCCGGTGATAATCAGACCTAACGACAGATAAATCACAATAATGGCAACCCCATACGTAATGGCACCCGAAATGGCCTTTTTGCGATTTTGGGAATGTTTGAGGAAAAAGCTGACTGTCATGGGGATCATCGGCCAGACGCACGGGGTCATCAAAGCCAGCAAACCGCCCAGGAATCCATACAGGAAAATCAACCAGACAGAAGTATTTTCCGTGATTCCTTTATTGCCGTAAGCATGGAGTTGTTCAACGACGGGTTTCCATAAATCAACCGTTCCGCTATCTGACGGAGATTTTGCCGGTAATGCAATGACTGCAACCTTGGGTGTATCTACCACCTGGACCTGTTCTGTTTTTTTCTCCTGTGTTGCAGCTTTCGCCTTCGTATTTCCTATGGTAAAATTGAAATCTGTCGGTGGCAGGCAGGATTGGTCGTTGCAGGCCATGTATTTTACATAACCCGAAATGGAAAATTTATCCGGATTGGTCACTATTACCTTTTGAGTGAACGTTGCCGATTGCTCATACCAGCTCAGGTTCATTTCAAATTGCTTATCGAAGTGCGTGATGAGCTTCGAATCAGGGCGAACTTTCCCATCCAGCTTCCCCCCTTCCACTTTTTCAAAAGTAAATTGGGTCGCAACAGGTCCTCCTTCCGGCAAATCCAGTCCGTATAGATGCCAACCGTTGTCCAGTTTAGCGGTAAACAGGATTTCCTTCGTATCTTTACCGGTATCATTGACTTTGTAGCTCCAGTGTACCGGATCCTGTATCTGAGATGTTCCGTGAAAACAAAAAACAAAAAGCAAGACGAGTAATCCGAATAACTTTTTCATATCTCATATATATTAATGTAACATGCTCGGGAAAGCAAAGATAGAGAATGCAACCCAATGCGACAAACAGTTTGGCTTCAGCTTTTGTTGTAGAATTAATCTTTTATATTTTGCCGAAAACCTCTTTATTATCGGGGCAAAATCTAAGCTCATGCAATCCCGAAAAAATAGTTTTTGCTATCTTTGGCCTCAAATTCAAAATACGTATTATATTAATCACTTAACAGGACATAAAACATGAATTGGTTTGAATGCAAAATCAGATACGAGAAAACGATGGAAAACGGCATGATCAAAAAGGTAACTGAGCCGTATCTGGTTGACGCTTTATCATTTACAGAAGCTGAAGCTCGTATCATCAAAGAGATGACTCCGTTCATCAGCGGTGAATTTACCGTATCAAACATCACCCGCGCCAACATCAGCGAAATCTTCGAAGACGAAACGGGCGACAAATGGTACAAAGCGAAAGTGTTGTTTGTAACTATCGACGAGCGTAGCGCTGCCGAGAAAAAAACAGCATCTTACATGTTGATTCAGGCAATCGACTTTAAATCAGCGATGGCAAATCTCGAAGAGGGAATGAAAGGAACGATGGCTGACTATACAATTGCCCAAATCAACGAAACGGCAATCATGGACATCTTCCCGTTTGCTGCTGTGGCTGAGAATTAATTTACGATAACCGGACAGGTTATTCATCAGATACATTTTTCTACTATGTCTGTTTCAGAAAATCTAAATTCTGTACGCCAAAATATACCGTCACAAGTGCAACTTGTGGCGGTTTCTAAATTTCACCCGGCGCAATCCATCCGTGAAGCTTACGAATGTGGCCAGCGTGTCTTTGGCGAAAGCCGCGTGCAGGAACTGACCGATAAGGTCAACCAATTACCGTCTGACATCGAGTGGCACTTCATCGGCCACCTGCAAACCAACAAGGTGAAATACATCGTACCGTTTGTCACCATGATTCATGCGATTGACAGTGAACGCCTTTTGAAGGAAATCGATAAATCGGCAGGCAAGGTGAACCGTACCATTGATTGCTTGTTACAAATACATATTGCCGAGGAGGAGTCGAAGTTCGGCTTTTCGTTGGATGAATGCCGCGAGTTTATGGCTTCGGGAAGATGGAAGCAGATGCCGAATATCCGTCTGCGTGGTATGATGGGCATGGCGACCTTCACAGATAACGAAGCACAGGTTCGTCGTGAATTCCAGCATCTCACCCAATTCTTCCGGGAAGTGAAAGAGAAATGGTTTGCCGATGAAGTTTCTTTCAGTGAAATCTCGATGGGCATGTCTGACGATTACCGCATCGCTATCGAAGAAGGAAGTACGATGGTGCGTATCGGAAGTACCATCTTCGGAAGCAGACAATACTAAAGAATGAAACGTAAAGGCGTAAAGACGAAATAATGAGTACGATAATCTTCTTTTATATCACAGAGAACAACAGAGAATGACACAGAGGGCCACAGAGAACAGACAATCTCACTCTGTGGCTCTCCGTGAATACTCTGTGCTTCTCTGTGGTAAAAAGAAAACTCAGAAAATTCCTTGCGCTCCATTCATCCTCCCCGTGCAACCTTCATAACCGAAAAAAATTCTTACAGATATGAAACGAGCACAAACTAATATTTATCAAGCGATGACATTACATGCGAGTTCCATATGTAGCCAAAACAAAAATAAAAAATGACATATGAATAAACTTAAGACCACATTCGCAGGATTAAAGCTGAAATCACCGATTATCGTAAGCAGTTCGGGACTGACCAACAATCCCCAGCGTATTTTGAATCTGGAGAAAGCCGGAGCAGGAGCTGTTGTGTTGAAGTCATTGTTTGAGGAGCAGATTAGCCTGCTGATGAACCAGTACAGCCAGTATAACGAATATCCCGAAGCGCTGGATTACATCCGTTCCTACTCCGAAACCTGGACGGTAAACGAATATACCAAGCTGATTAAAGAGACCAAAGAGCTTTGCACCATTCCGGTCATTGCAAGCATTCATTGCATCAGCAACGGAAGCTGGACCAGTTACGCGCAGCAAATCGAACAGGCCGGTGCCGATGCCCTGGAGTTGAATATCTCTATCCTGAATACTTCCCGTGATGCGGTGGATGTGGAAAAAGCACACATCGAGATTGTGCGGAGTGTAAAGAGTCAGGTTTCCATTCCGGTGATTGTGAAAATCGGTACCAATCATGCGAATCTGGTTTCGTTGGTGGATAAGCTGGCGGGATGCGGTGCTGACGCGGTTACGTTGTTCAACCGTTTTTACCAGCCGGATATCAATATACAGAAACTCTCTTTCACGGCCGGTAATGTCTTCAGCAAACCGGAAGACCTGAGCAACACCATCCGCTGGACGGCGATTGTGTCTGGTGTTCTGCCACAAGTGGAGATTTCTGCATCGACAGGGGTGCATGACTGGGAAGCTGCGGTGAAGATGCTTCTTGCCGGTGCACAGACAGTTCAGATTTGCAGCGCTATCTACGAGCAGGGCGATGGTATCCTTTATGAGATTGAGACCTGTATCGAGGAGTGGATGAACCAGCACAGCTTTCATAACCTGGAGGATTTCCGCGGCAGGCTAAACTACAAGAATATCGCCAATCCAGCCATGTTTGAACGGACGCAGTTTATGAAATACTTTGCGAGTCGTGAAAATGCCTGATGGGTTCTTCCGATTGGCTTAAGCATAAAAATACCCGCAGAAAGTGAGTTTCGAAACTCTTTTCTGCGGGTATTTTGTTTATAAACCGGGTTCTGTTTTATCTTTCAACGCGCCAAGCGGTCTTAAATTGCTAAATGCTTGTGCACCACACCGTCCTGCGGCTTGAAGCCGCAGGACGGATTGAGATTTCTGCTTTTTATCTTCTATACTTTTCCAATTTGCAGTCTGGAGCTAGTTCAGGTCTGAGCGCAGCGGAGACCTGGACTCATAACAGTTTCAGTTTTCAAACTGAATATCTTTCAATTAGTCTTATGCTTTCCTTATAATTACAGTCATAGACTGCTCTGGTTTCCAGCACAAGTTCCCGCTGCGCTCAGACTCGCTAGGCACTGTTTTACTTATTTCTCAATGCTAAGCATTCTCTTGATTTTAGTTATTAAATCTTCTTTTACTCTTTTCATAGCTGGCTTTATCACAAAAACATGACTGATTTTAAATGTAAATTCACCCCAATAACCAGAAGGTCCTCCTGTAAATAGAATTGTTGTCGCTTGATTACATTTCGGACAATAGAAGTCAAGAAATGAAATGTCTTTCAAATGATACGCTTTCAATGACTTGTCAATTAGTCTTTTGTCTGCTGATTCCAGATTCGAGTGATTTAGTTTGTTGTGTTTCCTGAAATCATCAATCTTGAATGAAATGGAATAGTCACAATTCTCACAAATATAAACCACAGGCAAAGTCCTTTCACTGAGCGGTTTTTCATCTTCACTCAATCTATGAGGTGAAGGGTCATAAAATGTGGTTGATAAACATTTATCTATGTCAATATTCTTGACTTCCATTTTTGTCTTTCTTTTTTATGTTTACTCCTGCTTCTTCCAAGTTATTAGTTTGCAGTCAGTACCTAGTTCAGGTCTGAGCGCAGCGGGGACCTGGACTCAAAACTGTTTCAGTTTTCAAACTGAATATCTTACAGTTTGTCTTATGCTTTTCATATAATTGCAGTCACAGACTGCTCTGGTTTCCAGCACGAGTTCCCGCTGCGCTCAAACTCGCGCTAGGCACTGAGTGCAATTGATTATACTTGCGCGAATAGGGGCTCAAACTCGCGCTAGGCACTGAGTGCAATTCTTTAAACTTGCGCGAATAAGGGGCTTTTTATCTTCTATACTTTTCCAATTGGTGATCAAAATCTGTTATCTTGTTTATATAACTTGTTATCAAAACCCCATGCTTTTAATAAGCTGTCTTTCCGAGATTCATTTAAGGTACCAACTACAACATCTTCGCACCCTTTTCGAGCGATCAACCGATTGATTCTTTTTTCCTTTCTGAATAGACTTCCTTTTATATAAATTACTTCGAATGTCAAATTCTTCTTTTTATTGTAGAATTCGTCGGTGATTTTATCTAAAGTCAGCCAATCATAATCGATTCTTTTTTTAGAATGTAAAATAGAATCTTTTCTCATCGAGTAATATATTTTTCTGTTTTTATCTATACTCGAAAGATACATCGTTGAATCAACTTGAGGAGTCTTGTATTTTGCAAACTCTTCTTTTTCATTATACAAATCATACCTATAATTAGAAGGTATCTGGGTTGTAATGTACAAAATGAATATTAAGAATTTTACCGAACTCAAAATTCCTTTGCCCTTTTCTTTGTTTTTGATTAATTTGTTGTCAGCATTTTCAATGTCCAAATATATTGCAAATCCAATAACGGCAAGAATTCCGATTATTAACCAAACTAGAATTTCATATTTCATATTGTTGTTGTTAGTTTGATATGTTTTTCAAGTTCCCGTTTCTTCCAAGTCTAATATCTTGCAATCAGTAACTAGTTCAGATCTGAGCGCAGCGGAGACCTGGACTCATAACAGTTTCAGGTTTCAAACTGAATATCTTTCAATTTGCTTTATGCTTTTCTTATAACTACAGTCACAGACTGCATTGGTTTCCAGCACAAGTCCCCGCTGCGCTTAAGACTTGCGCTAGGCAATGAGTACAATTTATTTATACATGCACAAATAAGTGGTAGTTTTTTTATTCGTACCCCCTTGTCATTGTGCTGTCCAAAGTGGTGTACGTATTGTCTTTCAATATAAATCTTTTAATCCTCTCCGTTCCAACAAAGTAAGTCTTGTCATTCGATAAACCAGCGTCACTAATTGCATGTGATGTTTGTCGTGTAAAAACTACTGAGTCTCCTAATAATGCAGACGTTGTCACAGTAGTCATACAAAACTGACTTTCAACAGCAGCAAGTAATTTAATCATAGTTTTATCTTTTTTCATTCGCACAAGATACAGTCTGAGATTAGGCATGATTATATTTTCTTTCTCCAGAATAACATAAGTAGTATCCTTAAAAACACTCGTCAAATTGTCAAAGAAGTAAAGTTCCGTTCTTAATGATACTATTTCGTGACTGAACTTGTCCTCCATAATCATCTCACCTTTCATGATTTTCTTCGTTGTTGCTTTGTCTAAACGAACAAGGTTCTTGAATCTAATATCAGTCGTGTCAATTACAAAAATTGTTTTCTGAATTCCAGTAGTTCGAGTGAATGAATCCACTTTTTGTGTCAGAGATTCAATTGTAGCTTTTATATTTCTCTTGTACCTTTCAGAATCAGTCTCTTTGTGCTTGCATGAAAATAGCAGAAACAAAGTAACTACTAGTATTAAGTTTGTTCTATTCATTTTTTCCTAAAATGCTTCGTTTCTTCCAAGTCTAATATCTTGCAATCAGTAACTAGTTCAGGTCTGAGCGCAGCGGGGACCTGGACTCAAAACAGTTACAGTTTTCAAACTGAATATCTTTCAATTAGTCTTATGCTTTTCTTATAATCGCAGTCACAGACTGCTCTGGTTTCCAGCACAAGTCCCCGCTGCGCTCAGACGCTAGACACTGAGTACAATTTATTATACTTGCGCGAAAGAGGGAGAAAAGGGGAAAGCATATCTTTGTCAATCTATTCCTTGGAAGCTAAATCTAGCATAATTTAAAGATTTTGCTAGTCCATCTAAACCAGGAAAAAGTATTTCTGTAGTTATATTCATTGCTCTTAAACTTTTGACAATCTCGAAATTATTTTCTTTCGGAATGATTATTTTAATAAGAGATATGTCTTCTTGTCTATATTTTGCTCCAACACTATACTCTATCAAGTTTTCAAACTTTATCTTTAGTGGTTCAGTCGAATCTAAATAAGAGACAAGACAATCGTCAAATGAACATTTAATATCAGAAGGCATTATAAACAATCCTTGTTGACGAGAGAGCCTTTCGTTACATGTCTTAGGACTTATAATCAACAATTGTTTTTCTATGTCTTTTTCAAAACCTCTCTCAATTAAACTGTTAGCTTGCTCAAGAGTAAACTGTACAAGTTTATCATGTGAAGCCGAATTTACATTAAACTTCTCTATATACTGTTTAAATATAGCAAAGTCCAAAGGTATTTTATTTATAGCCCAAATTGCACCACTCTCTCCGTTCTCAGCTACTGCCATATGCATAGCTATAAATATTGAGTATGAAAAGTCTAATAATCTTGTCGTCGCTCCATAATGTTGCATAATTGTCAGCCATTCAACGAAGTCTTTTGATTCTGGATACTGCGAAGAATAAAGTGGATATTTCCACTGAAATTCCTTTAACATGAGTCTTTCATGTTCAGGTATCGTATATTTGTCGTAAAGGTTAGGAAATAATCGTTCAATTTGTCTCTCCAAAGATGTCGATAATTTCCATTTCTCATTTGCCTGTCCACGGTAAATAAATTTGGAGAGGAATCTCTGATTTAATCTAAAAATATCAGTCCAATTTTCAAGTGTTGTCTCAAGATATAAATGGTGCTCTTTCTTTTCCATATATTCTTATGTTAAACTTTAAGTAAAACGATCTTTTCCCTACAATCTCCCCCAACACTTAAGCTAGGGGGCATTTGTCGGTTTACGGGAGCATTAACTGGTCGTTCTATTACAAAAGAAAGTGGGAGTAAAACCTGCCGAAATGCATGTAAGCTAACCAATGCGCAAAGCGTGTTTTAGTCTCCGTTATTTTTTATCGATAATAGTTTGGTTACCATAACCAAGCATATCAATATGAATTGGTGTTGATTTGTGTTGACCGCTTTTTATGCTTTCAATAAATTCGCCTCTAGTTATACCAAACGCATTCGAAAAATAGTGAAAATGAGCTTGCCCATCTTTCCAACTTTCCTTTCCTTCAAGACTATGGTATGTTGTAAATAAACAATGCCAGTTCTCTCCTTTGTCAAAGAAATGTGCAACAATTACTTTTCTTTGTTCAATCATACTTTTGACTTCACCCTTAGTTAAGTCTGTTTTACCAATAGTTTTTATGTTTCCACAGTCAGAAATATCTGCAATTTTAGGCTTCTTTTTACGTTCTATTCCTTTTGGTAAATTCTCAATGCGGTATCTACTATACAAAAATCCGTAATCTTTATAGGACTTAAAAATCAATGATAGCAATTGGTCTGGATTTATAGACAATCCTTTCAATAATGCTACTTGCTCTTTCTTTTTATTTGTTTCGAGTAATTTAAGGAAGTTGTCATGGACTTCAGTTTGCTCTTTTATCTCCCAAAATTTTTCTTCGTTTAGTTTTTGTTGCGCAAAACGAATAAAAAAATCATCAGATAAATTTGAGAAAAGGTCTGGGTGTTTCATTTCAAGAATATCTCGATATGAGATAACTCTTTTCTGCAACTCAAATTGTTTGTAGTACTCTATTGGATTAACTTTTTCCACAGTATCATCCCAAAATATTCTATAAAATCCATTTCCATCTTCATCTGCAATTTTAATAGATTTAGAGACACTCTCCATTGCTCGTATTGTTTTCTTCTCAAAAGGATTACTTTCTGCACCCCTTATAATAGCATTCGGAATAGCCCCTTTTTCCAAGCAACATTTCTTATATTTTAATCCACTTCCACATGGACAACTGTCGTTTCTTCCAATTTTTTTCATATTAATCATATTGCTATGAGTACAAAGAGTTTTCACATGAATAAAGCGCTTAGCCAATAGTTTATTTAAAAACGCTCTAAAAGTAATATTTTCATCTGAATTGAAATATTTCCCGCTCCTTTATCTACTTAGCAAGCCCTAATTTCATAAATCAACCCAATAAGCATTACACTTACCGGGTCGAAGTCTGTTTATAAGTTGTTTGAGATTAATCTGTCATGCCTTCAATAAGCAATTATTGCACGATGCGGGACACCACAATGGAAACGGTACGCTGGTCGTTACTACCGACTGCAACTACGCGAAACCAATACTTCTGTCCTGACTTCATGTTTCTGAAGGTAACCTCCGATTTGGTAGTCGGCTCATTGTTCCATACACTACTTTCGCTGAGCGGGTCAGTCGTGTATTGGAAGATAAGGGACTTAGCCCCGGCCACACCATCGCAATATGCAATCAGTTCTCCGGGATTCTTTCCGTCAATTACAGTGAGATTTTGAGGTTGTTCGAGTTGGACAGAAGTTGTACGCTCTTTACTTACCTCAAAACCGGAACTTAACATGATAGCACGATTACCGTTAGCTATCATCTCCACGTAACGAGCCCAACGGTGCAGCAGGCCAATTACCTTGCCGCGGACTTCGTTCTTTATGGCAATCTTGAGCCGGTCGCCCGATTGCGCCGCTGTCAGACTGCCATCGAATTCAACCTTGAGGCCTTCAGCCTCTTCGATGGTAGGGGTGGGAGTTAAAAAGTACGGATTACCCTTCATAGCGGTTTTAATCCGTTCAAACGCCACCGTCAGCTCCGAATCAGAATACCGCTCGAAACTATTTAATATTCTACATACGCTCATTTTTGTATCGATTTAAGTGAATCACTAATTTAAAATCTATCAAAATTGGCATTTAAGATAAAATCCCATCTCTCATAAACATCTGCAATTATAACAATAATCCATAACATAAACACAAACAACAACAGATTATTTTTTATATTATTTAGTTAGATACGATATATGTGCGCAAATTATCATCACATGACTGGATAAATACCCAATAAAACTATATTAGATTAACATAGACATAACAATATCCATTGATTTAACAATCACACCAAATCACCTCATAAATCAAAATATTCAAGGTTCCAAAACAAACATCTTCCGTTAACATACTAACCAGATATCATAATTCACTAAATACTACATAGTAACACAAATAACAAAATGACACATCATTGTATCTAAAATGACTGTTTCAGGCAACAAATCATGGGATAACCCTCCTTTGAAAAGCAGTTTAATATACAAGTGATAGATGTGGGAATATAATCAGGAATTGATAAATGTATGATTGATTTGAAGTGCTGTATGTGTTACATCGGCTCAGGTTAATCTTGCATAAGAAGATACATATCGTACATGATGAAAAACACGATTTGTTTAGCGTCATGTAAAACAAACATGAATCAAAACATATTTCACATAGGCCTTTTCATGTTTTGTTTGGGGCTATGCATGTTTTACATGAAGCAAAACGTATTTTGTTTGACGCCAAACATAATTGACATAAGCCTTTTCATGTTTTGCAGAGAGCTATGCATGTTTTGTTTGCCGCCATGTATGTTTGACATAAAGCAAAACATGTTTTGTTTCAGGCTATGTTTGTTTTACATAGGCAAAAACATATTTTGCAAAGGGCTTTGCGTAACTTACATAAGGCTTTGCGTAACTTGCAAACAACTATTAGGTATATAGTATTTGATTGTATTTCAACGATATACCAAATTTAAACTAAAAACAGGGAGTAAAAACCTTATATTGGACCGGATTTTTCAATAAAACCAGAAATGCTTTGGGTGATGCGGTTTTTAACCGCATTTTATAGCCTCTCTTTTATTATTTCAATCAGCGGTTAAAAACCGCTGCACCCGATAGATTCTTCCGTTTAGGTATGTAAGGAATGTAGCATTATTGCATTTCAATGAGATACCAAATATCAACTAAAACGAAGAGTAAAAGTCTTATATTGGACCGGATTTTTCAATAAAATCAGGGATGTTTTGGGTGATGCGGTTTTTAACCGCATTTTATAACCTCTCTATTATTGTTTAAATCAG
>JAUZOF010000102.1 GCA_030706585.1 Bacteroidota bacterium | reverse complement strand
TTGGTAGTTAGTTGAATATGTAAATTGATTGTTTTGGGACAGTTGCGCATACAGATATTTGATGTTTGTAAGTAAGCGTTTTGCCGTTTGTTTGTTTAAAATCGCTCTAAAAGTAGTGTTTTTTCTTGAATGGAAATATTGAAGCCTACAAAATATTAAGATTGTCCAGAGGACTCTTAATCTGATCGAAACCTTTGGTAGTAATATACGTGTAAATTTCCGTTGTTTTGCTGTTTTCATGATTAAATAGGTTTTGAATTGAATGTATATGAAATCGACTGAGTCAATATATCCCAACTGTCGCTTAACTCAGCACCAACGCATGTTTGTCATTTTGTTACTAATCCCCGCAGATTTCATTGCAGGCTACTCCGCTCTTCCTTTACAGTTCCTCCACAGCAACTCTACATATGCTCCACAGTTGTCCACAAATAGGCCGTTTGATAAAAATAGCCGGGTTTTCCGGTTTTGACTATCAGAATGATAATGGGGAAGAAGAACAATCGCGTTTTAATAACGCTGTCAGGTGCAAGCACGCTGACAGGTAGGTGGGATGCGAGTACCAGTCCGCCCAATGATCGTGTACCGATAACCTGACAGCGTCGATAGACCTGTCAGCGTTTAGTCCCTTACTGTTCATTCGATAAAAAAAGGAACAACCTTTCATTTATCGCATTTTCTTATGGGAGCAGAGTCCCGATCAGCCTCATGATTTAACCGTTGATTCCAATACAAGATAATTGCGGTTAAAAACCGCAACACCTGATGGCGTTGTTTCGATTCTTTATTGATTTCCGTGTTTGAGCTTTTTGAATATGACAGTAGCAAGCTGTCTGTGTTTTGGGCACACCCATGATAGAATTCGGGAGCGCTTTGCTAAACCTGTGTCTGTATAGAGGATAGGTTAAATAACTTTTGAAGTGCTCAGATGGATGGTAAAATAAAAATAGCCGTTCAGATATTTGTCTATGTAAGGTATTATTAATCAGTTTATTGTAAAAATGCAATAATGTTTTTGGGAAACTTTTCAACCGAAATATTTGAAAGTGATATTGATTATCAGGTTGTTATGATTCAAAATGGAAAACTTTTCAACATTTGCACAATGTTTGAAGTGTTTCCTTTTTTATTTCATACGACTTATATACATTTGTAGCGCTTATGTTTCACAATGCAGTGAAACAATTAAAGGCAAAATGTAAAATTATGGCAATAAACTTGTCGATCGTACAACGTCCAAATCCAATGGACAAAACAGCGCCACGTAAATATTACGTGAGTACGCAAAGCGCTGGCGAGGTTGACCTCGAAAAGATGTCGGAAATCATTTCCGAAAAGTGTACACTGACCGAGGCTGATGTTTTGGCTGTATTAACGGCTCTGACGAAGGAGATGACTACGAATTTGCTGGAAGGAAAGATTGTGCGTTTCGGTACGTTCGGGTCTTTTCAGTTGGGTGTAAGCAGTAACGGAGTAGCCACAGAAGAGGAAGCGACTCGCTCTCTGGTCAAAGGTCTCCGTGTCAAGTTCCGTCCGGGAAGACGGGTGCAGGACAATCTACTTTTGGTAAAGTACTCCCTGAGTACAAAATAGCAGGCTGTGGGCATGCTATTGATGAAGCTGTTGGCTTCGCGCTCTTTTTTCAACCGTGGGTAAACCCCACAATCTTTCACTTTTAATGATTACCTCCGATAGCGGCCAGGCTGTCGGGGGTATTTTTTTTGCCTGAAAGGCTCAAAAAAGACTTGAAGTTTTGTCCAAAAAGACTTGTCTTTTCTGAAAAAAGACCTGAAGTTTTCCGGAAAAGACTTGAAGTTTCAGAAAAAAGAGCTGAAAAGTCCGAATTTAGTACCGAAACGCACAAAAAAAAGTCTCTAAGCTCGCTTAGACCGATGCAAAGGTAGTGGCGGAGGGCTTTTTTTGTTTGCTGAGAAGTATAAATAAACTTAAAAGTTTGGCCGGATTTCGCTGTTATTATGGGCTAAATAACGGTTTGTGCGGTAATTTCCCATCAAAGAAAGAGTCCCGAAAGTCAAAGGAATTCAACTAATCGCAACAGTGTTAATACGCAAAGTGGTTTTATTCAATTATGTTTCCTTTCGGATTTGATAGCTATCCACTACCATGCTATAGAGCAAAAAAAACGTCTGACAGAACATTTCCGTCAGACGTCTTATGATTATTCACAGAAAACTTATTTCTTTTCAGGTGCTTTTTCAGGAGCTTTTTTGTTTACGGCTTTCTTTTCACCTTCTTTCTTCATGCATTCCTTTTTATCGGCATCTTTTTTTTCGCACTCTTTTTTCATTGGAGCTTTTTTACCCATGTGTTTTTTGTGTGCCGGAGGTGCCGGAGCTTCTTTCTTTTCCTTTTCAGCCGGTTTTGTGGTTGTTTGTGCGATTGCGCCTGATGTTGCGAGCAAAAATGCGCATGCCATCATGGATACCCATAGTTTTTTCATAAAACGTAGAATTTAGTGTTATACAAAAAAGAAAATACCCACATAAAACAGTCGGCAATTACCGAATGTTCATCTAAATGATTTATTTGTTGTTGGTTATCTGCCACACAATATCTCAGAGCGCTTCGTTCATTTTATTTATCCGGACTGGATGTTTCTGTGCTATTTCTGATGAGAGAAATTGGCTTACAGGTGCAGCGGTTTTTAACCGCTGATAATATTTGGGAAGAATCAGCGGTTAAAAACAGCTGCTCCCGTAATGGCCTGCTGTAAAAGAACGCTCATTCGTTACTCTTTCATTGAACCAGTAGAGTAAATCAAAACAGGACTTTGTTTTGTTGTAATTGACAGAGCCGGGAATTCTTTTTTTTCCTCCGACAAGCGGCATAAAGCCGTTGTTTGGTGTGAGAGCCTAGCGTTCACGGCTCCGGGCCGCTTGACGCGTAAATTGATGTCCCAAATCAGTAAGCCCATAACTGCATTTTTAAGCAAATAGGATATGAAGATGAATGTTGAAGCCATAAAATTCAGGCAATTGTCGGAGCGGGGTATTCCATTTCTCCGGGAGAATGGAAAGATAATCGCTCAATTCTTGCTAACTGCACTTTTTATTGCCCTGGCTATCTGGTTTTTCAAACACGAAGAGTCAGAACTGAGTGAAGTCCGGAAAACTCTTTTTTCAGCCCAATGGGAATATGTGCTGGCTGGGGTTAGTGTAACCGTGATACACATCTGGTTGCAGGGATATATGTACCGGTACTCATTTGCAGCCGTCCGGAGTAAGATACCGATTATACCAGCTATCTTACTTTTCCTGAAACGGAACTTTATCAGTGTTTTTATTCCTGCCGGAGGCGTTTCTTCCCTGGCTTTCTTCAGCGGAGAGGTGGAAAGAACCGGGGTGTCGAAGTCCAAAATTCATTTTGCCTCATCTATATATGCTTTTGTGGGTGTGCTATCGGTGCTGATTGTGGCAATCCCGGTATTTATTTACGCCATGGCGGAAGGGGTCATCGGGTCGGGAGAATGGTTCGCTTTGGGGGCATTAGCCGCATTGATTTATCTGTTTTACTTCATTTACCGCTCGGTAATGGGCGAGGGGAAGGTCTATCAGTTAATCATCCGCTATTTTCCGGCTTCTGAAGTATTTATGCAGGACCTGATTTCCAATACGATTGACCGGCGAAAGCTGATTGAGGCAGTTATTGTTTCCGTTATCATTGACCTGACCGGCGCTCTGCATCTTTATATAGCCATGTTGGCTCTCAACTTTACCCCGACCATTTTTATTGCCTTGTTAGGCTATCTGGTGGCAGTATTATTTCTGGTTATTTCCCCATTTATGCGGGGACTGGGTGCCGTGGAGTTTTCCATGGCGTATGTGTTGATGCGCTTCGGTTTTTCACAGGTGGAGGCCATTTCGATAACCTTTCTCTACCGCTTCTTCGAGTTCTGGCTCACGCTATTGATGGGCGGACTGAGTTTCCTGATTCGAATCAATAAACTCCTGATGCGGATTATTCCGGCACTGCTGATATTTGCTTTGGGATTAATCAATGTGATTTCTGTATTTACTCCCGCAATTGATACGCGACTGGAAGCACTGGAAGACTTTCTTCCTTTAGACGCCATTACTGCTTCAAACTATTTCGTCGCTCTGGCAGGCATTTTTATGTTATTGACCGCCGCATTTATGTTTAAGGGATTGCGCACCGCCTGGTGGATTGCCCTTGTACTGAGTATTGTTTCCATAATTGGACATTTGACTAAAGCTATTGATTATGAAGAAGCTATTGCTGCACTAATCGTGGTGGGAATGCTGGTTTATTCCCGCAAGGAGTATAATATCCGGAGCAATCCAAGGTTAAGGTTTGTCGGGTTTACCACCGCGTTTGCCAGTATGGCGGCGGTTTTGGTGTATGGAATCGTAGGCTTCTATTTTCTGGATAGAAAGCATTTCGATATTGACTTTGGCTGGTGGCATAGTATCCGATATACTATTCAAAACTACTTTCTCGTGGGGAGTAGCGATTTGATTCCGAGGGATGAGTTTGCCCGTCATTTCCTGTTGTCGATAAACATCAGCGGACTGCTTTCTATCTCTTTCTTTTTCTATACTATTGTCAGTCCTTATGTGTATAAGCGATTGTCTCACCCCGAAGAGCGGGCAAAAGTGCAGAAGCTGGTTGCCGATTACGGGAAGTCCGCAATGGATTATTTCAAATGTTATCCCGACAAGCTCTTTTTTGTTCCCGAAGAGTTGAATGCTTTCCTGGCTTACCGCATAGCGGGAAATTTTGCTGTAGTACTCGAAGACCCGGTAGCGGAGAATGAAGACCATCTGCTTCGTTGTATCCGCCTGTTTGATAATTATTGCTATGAAAACGGATTGAAGAGTTTTTACTACCGCGTGCCTACCGAGAGTCTGGATATCTATAAGAAGCTGCATAAAAAATATCTCTTTCTGGGGCAGGAGGGAGTGGTGGATGTGAATACCTTTACCCTCGAAGGCGGCAGTCGCAAACCTATGCGTAATGCTGTAAATAAGGTAATCGAGCGGGGCTACAAATCCACGATTCATACTCCGCCGATTAAAGATGGTGTCCTGCAAAAGCTCCGGGCTGTCTCCGATGAGTGGCTCAATGAAACCGGGCGCAGCGAGATTATCTTCTCCCAGGGAATGTTTATCTGGGAAGAGCTGAAACAGCAGACCATCATCACGGTGGAAAGTCCGGAGGAGAAAATCGTTGCTTTTCTCAACGTTATCCCCGATTATGCGAAAGAAGAGGCAACTTATGACCTGATTCGTAAAACGCAGGATGCGCCGAACGGGGTGATGGATTTTATCCTGATAGAGCTTTTCAAATATGTGAAAAGTCAGCAACTGAGATACGTCAACCTGGGCTTTGCGCCGCTATCAGGGATAGAGAGTCCGCAAAACATCACTGAAGAATCTATGAAGTTTGCTTACGAAAAGGTGCGTACCTTCTCGCACTACAAAGGGTTGCGCGATTATAAGGAGAAGTTTTCGCCGGTATGGTACAACAAATACCTGATTTACGACCACGATTACGATTTGTTGCAAGTCCCGTCTGTTTTATCCAAAGTCATTAAACCGTAAATATCAGCAAACTAAGACTAAGATTTTAGCCACGAATCCACGAATAAGAAAGTATCTTTTCTTTTCCAGTTTTGGAAAAGTATTTGTGGTATTCGATATGTATTTATTCAATATTCCAGCAAGTTGCCTCTCAATATTCATTCGTGGATTCGTGGCTTACTATTTTGATTTATATCCTGTTTCTCAGAATAATTACACGAAACTTAGGGAAATATTTTTCCTAAGTAATAGAGTCACCCACACTATTCGTTATAGAGCCAAAATAAAATACGACATATGAAAAGTAAATGGTGTATTATTGTAGTAATATTCTTCTTGCTTGCGGTATCAACGCAAGCTGAAATTCGCCCCGATTCACTCAGTTACGGTGCATTCGGTACGGTGAAGATATATAAGCCGAAAGGTATTCCTACCGGCGTGGTACTTTTCCTTTCCGGCGATGGCGGTTGGAATGCAGGTGTCGTCGATATGACACAAAACATCCTGTTGGAAGGCGCATTCGTAATCGGTATTGATATCCGGCATTACCGCCATCATTTGAGAATGGATAAATCCCGTTGCATTTATCCGGCGGGTGATTTGGAAATGCTGAGCATGATGGTGCAGAAACGTTATAACTTCCAGAAATATTATAAACCGATTTTGGTGGGGTATTCTTCGGGGGCAACGTGGGTCTATGGCATTCTGGCGCAGGCTCCGGCCAATACATTTAAAGGGGCGATATCGCTGGGCTTTTGTCCGGATTACGAACTGAACAAGCCTTTCTGTGAAGGTTCAGGTTTGCGGCAATATGTCTTTAAGCCGGGGAAATCCTACTACCTGGAACCGACAGAAAGCCTCACCGCGCCGTTTATCGTCTTGTTAGGGCTGGATGATCAGGTCTGCCTGTATAAAGATATCGAGCAGTTTATGAAAAAGGTAAAGATGGGAGAGTTGGTCGCTTTGCCTAAAGTTGGTCATGGCTTTTCTGTGCCTAAGAATTGGTTGCCTGAGTTTGTTACCGCCTACAAGCGCATAGAAAGTGCACCTTCGTATGCCGAACAGGTGTCAAGTCAGAGCCCATTGCTCAGGGAGGAACATCTGCGTCCCGATCCTGTTAATGTTCCGATTACTGTGATTCCTACAGCCGTGAGGGATTCGTTGCCGTTGGCCATCTTTATTTCGGGTGATGGCGGCTGGACCAGCTTTGACCAGGCTATTTGCCAGGCACTTTCCGTTAAAGGCGTTCCGGTAATAGGCGTGGATGCCCAAAAATATTTCTGGAAATATAAATCACCGGAGGTGGCTGCCGCAGACCTGACAAAAGTTTTTCAGCAATATGCCCCGCAATGGAAAAAGCGTCGGTTTACGTTGATAGGCTATTCCTTTGGTGCATGTGTGGTTCCTTTTGTTGCGGAACGATTGCCTATGCCCGTGAAAAACAACTTAGAAAGCCTCTTTTGCCTCTCTCCGGACGAATCTGCCGACTTTGAGATTCATGTGGCCGACATGCTGAGTCTCGGCAGCAAAAAGGATATATTCGATGTGCTTGCCGAAATCCGGAAAGTGGGCCGGTGGCATCCGGTTTGTGTCTTCGGGGATAAGGAGAGTGTGGATTTGCGTGGGAAATTTGCCCAAACGGGCGCAAGAATACTAACTTTACCGGGGAATCACCATTATAACCACAATGCCAATGCAGTCGCAGAACTCCTCTTCAACGAAATCAAGGCATTCAATAAATGATTTTCCAAATATGCGCAGACTAAAAAATTCCATTCCGGCTCTATTTATATTCTTGCTTATTCAAAGCTTATTATCAGCAGGAAATTCGCTTAAAAATCAGGATCTGATCAAACAGCTCTACCGCGACAGCGATTACCTCAAGAAGCGGGCGATGATTTCCCATACTTTTGAACACACCACTCCCGGCCATTGGGGCGAATTTGTCAAAGGGGTGGACGAAGACCTGGTCACCCGCAATAAAATAGTGGCTTTTACTTTTGACGCCTGTGGCGGCCCACATGGAAGCGGCTATGATCAGGCGTTGATAGAACTGCTGAGGCGGGAAAAGGTGCCTGCCACGCTTTTTGTTACAGGCAAATGGATAGATAAGAACCTCAAATCATTTCTGCAACTGAGCCGGGATACGCTTTTCGAAATCGAGAATCACGGATTCAATCACCAGCCTTGCTCTATCGACGGCGAGAGCGCTTATGGCATCAAAGGGACGCCCGATGTGCCGGATGCTTTTGACGAGATAGAAGCCAATGAAATTAAAATCAACATTCTGACCGGTCGCAGGCCTCTGTTTTATCGCTCGGCCACGGCCTTTATCGATGAGGCGGGTGTGCGTATTGCGCAACGGCTGGGCGTAACGGTCGTAAGCTTTGATGTACTCTCTGGAGATGCCGTACCGGGTACTCCGGCGCATGAGATTGAGAAAAATGTGCTGGAAGGTGTCCGTCCGGGTGCAATTATCATTATGCACTTTAACCGTCCGGAGTGGAATAGCTGTGAAGCGTTGGAGAAAATCATTCCAGCGTTGCGTATGTGGGGTTATACCTTTGCCCGGTTAAAGGACTTTCCGCTGAAACGGAAATAGGAGGGCGGATTTTTGTTTTAACAGCGTAACATCAGATAGAATATCTCATCAATATAAAAAACGTCTGACAGAAATAATCCGTCAGACGTTTTTTATGGGGCAATAGGAATTCTCAGATTAGAGGATCGACGATCATGGCAACAATAATCACCAATAGAAACATATTCAGTCTCATAAATAACTTGAAAGGATTGAAGTCTTTATGAGGTTTAGTCACCAGCTTAAGGAATGCCAGAATAAGCCACACGGCTGCCAAAGTCACTACAATATTAAAGATATATGTGTGGATTAAACCTGAAAGCAAAAGGAGAATAATATTGAGTGCAGTTGCCACTATCCATACAAAAGTAACTCTTCGGATCTGTTGAGTATTGAATATCCTGATAATGACAGGGAAGCCGGCCTGATCATATTCTTCTCCATATTTTAGCATAAGCAACCAGAAATGAGGTACTTGTGACATGAAGAAGAAAAATGCCATTATATACAACCTGAGATCGTGAAGATGTCCTCCGCCGGCGACCCATCCTACCATTGGGGGAATGGCTCCGATCACACTTCCGGGGATTACAGCAAAAGCGGTTATTCTTTTCAATGGGGTGTAAATTAAGTTATACCACACAAAAGCCATAAACCCGAGAAAAGCAGCTTCAAAGCCATTACCCACATACACTATCCATGTTCCTAATCCAATTTCAATAATAGCGATAATCAAAGCTGTTAGTGGTTTAATATTACCGGAGGGTATCGGGCGGGTTTTCGTTCGATTCATCAGGATATCTTTATCCCGTTCCTGAAACTGGTTTAGGGCAGCTGAGCCACAAGCAAGAATAAATATCCCCAACAGAGGTAGAGCGACCTTTTGGTCGATTGTGCCGGCTGCAAGAGTATAACCGGCTAAAGTAGTTAAGGTTACAATTATTGTAATTCTTAGTTTGTTTAATTCTACGAGCAGACGGATGTATTCGATGATTGACTTCATTCTATTTTAATTATTTCCCTTCCAAACAAAAATAGAGAAGTTTTGTTTATTGTGAGTCATTATATTGGTTCTGCAGTTTAGAATGGATAAATTCCTGAGCCAAATGTAAAATATAATGTTTGTGAAATCAATTTCTTATTATATTTGATCGCCATCTTAAGTTAATCATTTTTACATGAATTCTAATGAGTGAAAAAAAAATCAGTAACAGAATCAAAGGGGGAGTTTTTCTAGTGCTGACATTAATGCTTAGCAGCTGTAAGGATATGGTTATCCTGGATCCCAAAGGCCCGATTGGGCATAGTAACGCGAATTTAATTATTACAGCAGTTGCTTTAATGCTAATCGTTGTGGTTCCCGTTTTTATCATGGTGTTGTGGTTTTCCATCCGCTATCGAAGAGGTAATGAGAAAGCGACATTTCGTCCTGAATGGGGCCATTCTTACACCGCAGAATGGGTTATCTGGTCAGTCCCGATTGCCATTATCGCAGTTCTTTCCTATCTGACCTGGACAAGTACTCACGCGTTAGATCCTTACAAACCTATTCAATCCGAAAAGAAAGCCCTTCAGGTAGAGGTCATTTCTACAGACTGGAACTGGGTGTTTATTTATCCTGAAGACAGTGTAGCCACGATAAATGAACTGGTCATTGAAGCCGGTCGTCCGGTAAGCTTCCGCCTTACCTCTGCCTCTGTGATGACTTCATTCTTTATCCCGCAGTTGGGAAGCCAGATCTATGCCATGGCCGGTATGCAAACCAAATTGAATCTTTTGGCTGACCATGTCGGTATTTATGCCGGACTCAACCAGGAATTCAGCGGAGACGGATATGACAATATGCATTTCAACGTATATGCCAAGAGTCCTGAAGATTTTAAACAATGGTTAGGGACTGTAAAGGGAAAAGTCAATGGGCTCACTAATGAAGGTTTTATTAAGATTGCAAAATATGGACAGGAATACCAAATGGCTAAAAAATCGGATCATCATCTGGCATATAAACCTATAGTACCCTGTACCTATTATCCTGTAGAACAGGGTGTTTTTGATAAAACGATGGCTCCATACATGGACTGGATGAATATGGAAGAAGGTAGCTGTTGCCATCATTCCGGAGAAAGCATGAATATGAATAAGAATAAAAAAGAGTGCAGTGAGCACATGGACAAGACCATGGCTCAGGGAGATTGCTGTAAACATAAGAATAACAATAATAAGTAGGAGGAATAAAAATATGTTTGGAAAACTAACATTAGCAGATTTTCCCTTTAACGAGCCTGTGATCATGGGTGCTCTGGTAAGTGGAGGACTTGGTGCATTAGTCGTTTTAGGGTTAATTACATATTTCAAGAAATGGGGTTATCTGTGGAATGAATGGCTTATCAGCGTTGACCACAAGAAGATAGGTGTAATGTATATCGTATTTGCCATTATCATGCTGTTGCGTGGATTTGCTGACGGTATCATGATGCGTGCCAATCAGATGATGTCAGTAGGTGATCATACCGGTATGTTGACTCAGAATCACTATGACCAGGTCTTTAGTGCACATGGAACCATTATGATCATTTTTGTGGCAATGCCATTTATGGTCGGTTTGATGAATCTCGTAATTCCTCAACAGATTGGAGCCCGGGACGTTGCATTCCCATTATTGAATTCTTTGAGTTTTTGGATGACTGCAGCCGGTGGGGCATTAATGATGATCTCTTTGGGTGTTGGAGTCTTCTCAAATACAGGATGGACAGGTATTGCACCGCTATTCGAGAAAGAGTATAATCCGGGTGTTGGCGTTGATTA
>JAUZOF010000101.1 GCA_030706585.1 Bacteroidota bacterium | reverse complement strand
CCAAAAAGAGTTCGGACTTGAAATTCTTGCCCCATCTGCGTTACAATCGGTTCCATCAGAAAGTTGTGACATTATTACGCTTTGGCACGTGCTGGAGCATATCGAAGACCTACAGGGAATCATCGGAGAGTTTAAACGGATACTTAAACCGAATGGTCGGTTAATCTTGGCTCTTCCTAACTCGGGGTCCTATGATGCATTGCACTATAATGAATATTGGGCCGCTTATGACGTTCCCCGACATTTATGGCACTTTACGCCCCGTACCCTTTTTACTTTTGCCCAAAATAATGGCCTGACTTTGCTAGACAAAAAAGGTATGCCTCTCGACGGCTTTTACATTTCGATGATTAGTGAAAAGTACAAAAAGAACAAGCTTGCTTTTGTTAGTGGGTTGTGGGTTGGTATTAAAGGGCTTTTTGCATCAATGAAAGATGTTTCGCTCAATAGTTCCCTTATTTACATTCTCAAAAAATAGTCGTATGGCGAAAAAGAAATATTTAACCACATCATCCTTTTACGGAGCACGGATTACGGCGATTATCAGTAGTTCTCTGGTGTTGTTTTTGTTGGGGATTTTGGTGATTATGTCTTTGATTACCAAAGAGCTTTCCAGTTATGTAAAGGAAAATATCGGTTTTTCTGTTATTATAAAAGATAACATTACAGACAATGAACTTACCCGTATTCAGAAGCGTTTTGATACAGCGCCTTACGTCAGATCAAGCGAGCTTTATTCGAAAGAAAAAGCATTAAAAGAGCTTACTGAAGAATTAGGCGAAAATCCACAGGATTTTCTTGGTTCAGTACCATTGATGGCTTCTGTTGAGATCAAACTTAAATCGGAATATGCCAATAACGACAGCATTGCGCGCATTGAGAAAGTGCTTCGTAAGCAACCTTATGTCCATGATATTATTTACCGGAAAGATTTGGTTCAAATGGTGAATGATAATATGAAGCGTATTGGATTGGTTCTTTTATCTATTGCGGCTGTATTGATGCTGATTTCAATTGCGTTACTCAATAATACGATTCGATTAACCATTTACTCGAAGCGATTCTTGCTGAATACGATGAAATTGGTAGGTGCCACTTATGGTTTTATTCGTAAACCATTTATCTTAAGCAATATGCTGAACGGTCTACTGGCTTCAGTGTTGGCGATTGGGATGTTAAGCGGTTTGCTCTATTACATGTCAAACGAGATAGAGGGACTAAGCGCCTTAGTGAGTGCTGAATCGCTGCTGATTTCATTTGGTGCGGTATTGGTGCTAGGTTTGCTGCTCTCAGTTATTTGTGCATTTTTCTCTGTAAACCGTTATCTCAGAATGAAATCAGAAAACCTGTACGCTATCTGATTAACCAGACATACATTGACATTTATAACTAGAAAAGATATGGAAAATAAAAATTTCGCATTCGGTAAAACAAACTTCATTCTAATCGGGGTTTCTATAGCTTTGATTATCATAGGGTTTTTCCTCATGGGAGGAAGTGGTTCAACAGAAACAACCTTCAATCCGGATATTTTCAGCAAAACAAGAATCGTTATTGCTCCCGGAATCTGCTTTATCGGCTTTTTGTTGGTAATTGTTGGTATTTTATATAAAGCGAAAGATAAGGAATAATGATCAGTATTTTACAGACGATCATTATCGCGATTGTCGAAGGTCTGACCGAGTACCTACCGGTTTCATCTACCGGTCACATGATTATAGCCCAGAAGATCCTGAATGTACCCAGTTCAGAGTTTATCAAAGCATTTACCGTTATCATTCAGTTTGGGGCAATCCTTTCAGTGATCGTTCTTTACTGGAAACGTTTCCTGCAAAGCCTGGAGTTTTACAAAACGCTTTTGATTGCATTTATTCCGGCAGCGGTCATCGGATTCTTGTTAAGTAAGAAGATTGATGAATTACTGGAAAGCGTAGAAGTCGTGGCAATAATGCTCATTCTGGGTGGCATCTTGATGCTATTTGTAGACAAATGGCTTAACAAGCCGGCTAAAGAACAGGAAATTACCCCTAAGAAAGCAATTGTTATCGGTTTTTTTCAATGTATCGCAATGATACCCGGTGTATCCCGTTCGATGGCAACAATTGTAGGAGGTATGACTCAGAATTTGAACCGTAAGAATGCGGCTGAGTTTTCATTCTTTCTCGCTGTTCCAACCATGTTTGCTGCTTCGGCTTACAAATTATTGAAGCTGGTTACGGATCCTGTCCAATTGAATATTCTCAAGGAGAATATGAATATTTTGATCATTGGGAATGTTGTGGCATTCATTGTAGCTGTATTGGCGATTAAATTCTTTATTGAATTTGTTTCAAAATATGGGTTCAAAGCATTTGGATACTACCGCATTGTAGTGGGAGCCAGCATTCTTATCTTGCTGATGCTCGGTCATGAATTAAGTATATAGATAAATAGAATGGATTTTCAGAAAGGAGAAGTAATTTATTTCAATAAACCGTTGGAATGGACTTCGTTTGATTTGGTAAAGCGGATTCGTTCCAGGATTTGCAGAGCATTACACGTTAAGAAACTCAAAGTCGGTCATGCCGGCACCCTCGATCCGTTGGCAACCGGAGTGATGATTATCTGCACAGGAAAAGCGACAAAACTGATCGAGAGTTTTCAGTATCAAACCAAAGAATACATTGCCGGACTGGAACTCGGTGCTACAACTCCCTCATTTGACCTTGAAACAGAGGTTGATGCCCGCTTCCCGTTTGAGCACATTTCCAAGGAAGCCGTTGAAGAAGCTCTGAAGGGATTTATAGGAAGAATAGAACAGGTGCCACCTACCTATTCTGCCAATAAAATTGATGGTGTTCGCGCCTATGAATACGCCCGCAAAGGTGAAGAGGTCGAATTAAAAGCTAAAGTTTTAGTTATTGATGAGATTGAGCTTTTGGATTACGCTTTACCCAACATCAAAATCAGGGTAGTTTGCAGCAAAGGGACTTACATTCGTGCGCTGGCCCGCGATATCGGTCTTGCGTTGAACAGCGGAGCGCACCTGATCTCCCTGCAACGTACCCGTATAGGCGAGATAACTTTGGATAAATGCCTGGAAGTGGATCAGATTGATCAGATACTTCCGGCTGAAGAAAATAGAGAAAAGGATAATAAACAACTAAGTGAGATACAACTATGAAGTTATCACAATTTAAATTCAAACTTCCTGATGAGCTAATCGCTGTGACTCCGGCCAAGAACCGTGATGAGTCACGTCTGATGATCATTGACCGTCAAACCGGTAAAATCGAACACGAAACATTCAAAAGTATTTTGGATCATTTCGATGACAAGGATGTTTTTATTTTCAATAACACCATGGTTTTTCCTGCCCGTTTGTATGGAAACAAGGAAAAAACAGGGGCTAAAATCGAGGTGTTTCTGCTTCGTGAATTAAATTCGGAACTGCGTTTATGGGATGTATTGGTTGATCCGGCCCGAAAAATCCGCATTGGAAACAAACTTTACTTTGGCGAAGATGACTCAATGGTGGCTGAAGTAATTGATAATACAACTTCTCGTGGTAGAACGCTACGTTTCTTATACGATGGTCCGCACGATGAATTCAAAAAAGCGCTTTATGATTTGGGGGAAACTCCACTTCCTAAATATATCGACCGCGAAGTGCAGAAAGATGACCCAATGCGCTACCAGACTATTTTTGCAAAACACGAAGGGGCAGTAGTTGCTCCGGCTGCAGGACTTCACTTCAGCCGTGAATTGCTGAAACGCATGGAAATTAAAGGGATCGACATTGCGTTTGCTACTGTGCACTCTGGTTTGGGAAACTTCCGTGATATTGATGTGGAAGATTTGACCAAACATAAAATGGATTCAGAGCAAATGCTGGTCAATGAAGAGTTGGTTCGTATTGTAAACAAGGCAAAAGACGAGCAGCGTAAAGTTTGTGCTGTGGGTACTTCTGTGATGCGTGCTATCGAAACGGCAGTAAGCACCGATGGTCACCTGAAACCTTACGACGGATGGACTAACAAGTTTATTTTCCCTCCATATGAATTTACCGTGGCAACCTCTATGGTAACCAATTTCCACATGCCTTTGTCAACCCTGTTGATGATGACTTGTGCATTTGGTGGACATGACCTGATTATGGATGCGTATGAGATTGCCGTGAAAGAGCAGTATCGTTTCGGCGCTTACGGTGATGCAATGCTGATTATCTGATTTTAAGAATAAAAGTGGCTTCAGTATATTTAAGTTTAGGAACTAATCTCGGCAATCGGGAAGCCAACCTCAACGAAGCTGTTGCAATGATAGAAAAGCGGATCGGAAGTTTATCTTCCGTATCCGCTTTTTACCAAACGGCCCCCTGGGGATTCGAGAGTGAGAATGACTTTCTCAATCTAGTTTTAGCTTGTGAAACTAAACTCTCACCAGAATCTTTGCTTCAGGAAACCCAATTTATCGAAATCGAATTGGGCCGGACTAAGAAATCAAACGGAAGTTATTCCGACAGGATGATTGATATTGATATTTTATATTATGAACAGCTAATTGTCGAAACTCCCCGGTTGATCATTCCACACCCACTGCTCCATTTGCGTGAATTCGTGCTGGCTCCACTAAATGAAATCGCACCTCTTTTTTTACACCCGATCTTTCAGAAGACAACTGAGCAAATGCTCTCTGAGTTAAAAAACTCTTCAAAATAAGTCGCTACTGTTGAAAAACAAGAAGCGCTGTTTTTTCTTCAGGAAAATATCTATCTTTGCAGCCGAGAATTGAAAGGTGGATAAATTTGGCTGCTTGCAACCACTTGAAAAAATGCTAAAATCGCGGTACTTCGCGCTTTTTCTTCGTAAAAATACTATCCGCTTTCATCTTCTCCGACCAAACTTTGTTTAATGGAAAATCAATTTCAAAAGAAGATGAATTATCTATTTACTTCCGAGTCGGTTTCTGAAGGACATCCAGATAAAGTAGCCGACCAAATTTCAGACGCTATTCTTGACGAGTTTCTGGCTCAGGATGCTACATCTAAAGTAGCTTGCGAAACCCTTGTGACAACAGGGCAGGTAATCCTTGCCGGTGAAGTTAAATCTCAGGCTTATATCGATCTTCCCGAAGTGGCACGTAACGTGATCAACCGTATCGGTTATACCAAAAGCGATTACAAATTCGATGGAGACTCATGTGGTGTATTCTCGGCTATTCACGAGCAATCACAAGATATCAACCGTGGTGTAGAACGAGAAGATCCGATGAACCAGGGTGCCGGTGATCAAGGAATGATGTTCGGCTACGCAAGTACCGAGACTGACAACTATATGCCATTGTCACTTGACCTATCACACCTGTTGCTTCAGGAGCTTGCAAATATCCGTCGTGAAGGCGAGGTGATGACCTACCTGCGTCCTGACTCAAAATCTCAGGTGACTATTGAATACTCTCAGGACAACAAGCCTGTGCGTGTCCACACTATCGTAATCTCTACTCAACACGATGATTTTATCACTCCGGTGGATAAATCAGTTCAGGCACAAATTGATGCTGATACTCAAATGTTGAGCATGATTAAAGAAGATGTGAAAAACCTGTTGTTACCACGTGTAATCGACCAATTGCCGGAACGTGTTCAGGCGTTGTTTGATGACCAACTGATCCTTCACGTAAATCCAACCGGAAAATTCGTAATCGGAGGTCCTCACGGCGATACCGGATTGACAGGCCGCAAAATCATCGTGGATACTTACGGTGGTAAAGGCGCTCACGGTGGTGGTGCATTTTCTGGAAAAGACCCTTCAAAAGTAGACCGTTCGGCTGCTTATGCATCACGTCACATTGCAAAAAACATGGTGGCGGCTGGTGTAGCAGAAGAAATGCTGGTGCAGGTTTCTTACGCTATCGGTGTGGCTAAGCCGGTAAGTATTTTCGTAGATACTTATGGTACAGCAAAAGTTAAAATGACCGATGCTGAAATCGCACAAAAGGTGGCTGACATCTTTGACATGCGCCCGAAAGCGATCGAGGAACGCCTTAAACTGCGTAACCCGATGTATCAGGAAACAGCGGCTTACGGACACATGGGACGTACTCCTGAAACCGTAACCAAAGTGTTTACTTCAAGATATCTGGATAAACCAATTGTCAAAGAAGTAGAACTGTTTACCTGGGAAAAACTGGATCATGTAGAAGAAATCCGTAAATCATTCGGAATCTGAATCTAAAAAAGATAAACCATAAAATGCCGCTACCGGAAAGCCGGACTAGCGGCATTTTTCATTTCCGTTAGAAATGACTAATTTTGCGCCGTAAATCATTTAATTATGAGTCTCAAATCCGTTTGCGTTTATTGTGCCTCCAGCTCAAAGGTTGATATGAAATTCTTTGATGCTGCGCAACGACTGGGGAAAGAACTTGCCCGTCATCAGGTGAAATGCGTTTACGGAGCCGGTAATCAGGGGCTTATGGGGGAATTGGCGGATGCTGTTCTCTCTCACGGAGGAGAAGTTTTGGGGATTATTCCTCAGTTTATGTACGATGAAGGGTGGAATCACACCGGACTCACTGAGTTGTACATTGTCGAATCCATGCACATCCGCAAACAGATGATGGTTGAATATGTCGATGCGGCCATTGCCCTTCCCGGAGGATGCGGCACGTTGGAAGAACTGCTCGAAATCATCACCTGGAAGCAACTCGGCCTTTTTTCAAAACCGATTGTTATTTTAAATACAGATGGCTATTACGATCATCTGATCGCGATGCTTGACCGTGCGGTTGAAGAAAACTTTATGCACGAAAAGCATTCGTTAATCTGGACTATTGTCAATACTCCCGAAGAGGTTGTTGAAGCCATCAGAGCTGCCGAAACGTGGATAAACAATCCTAGATCTATCGCAGCACTTTAATCGAAAAGTATGGCTCAAAATCAACAACAACATTATCAGTCGCAGAATCTGGTTGTCCTTCATCCGCAACCTGTCAAGCAGGATACCGCCGTGGTTCAGTCGGTGCAGGACTCTGTGCCCTCTTCGATTAATGTCAAATCCGTTGTAGTTAAGAAGGATACGGTAACTTTACCCGGATTTACGCTCAATACGGATTCTCTATTGAAAGAGAAACGTATATTGAATCCCGGGGATACGGTGATCTATTTGAAATCTCATACACTTGGTCTTCCGGGGAGCCTTCGTTCCATTAACAGTGCGACCTCTCCCGGATTCAGTGCTATTCTTGTTTTTTCCCTATTGCTAACCACTTGTGCTTACAGCCTCCAATCGGGCTATTTTAGCCGCATTCTGAAAAGCCTTTTCAACAAAAAAGGGAATCCGGACTTTTTTATGGAAAAGACGCTTTCCGGTTTTCGATTCAAAACCTGCCTGTTTATCCAGACAATCCTGCTGGAGGGGCTTATTGCATTTGATCTGATTCGGAAATATGTTTTTGGCGAAGACATTACCTCAAATTATCTATCGAGACTAGGATTGTTTTTGGGGATAATCCTGATTTATCATCTATTCAGAAGTCTGTTGTTTACCTTTCTGGGAAATATTTTTACCACAAAAAGCGTTTCCCGGGTCTTTATTTCAGAGTATTTTACGATAATGAGCCTTTGGGGAACCTGGCTGTTTCCTATGGCATTACTTATTGTTCTTTATCCGTTAAAACCGGTGGTATTAATTGCGTTATTAGTTGTTCCCGGTGGATTTGTTCGAATTATGACTTTCCTGAAAGGGGTTAATATTTTTTTCAGGAATAAAGGTGGTTTATTTTACATATTTTTGTACCTTTGCGCCCTTGAAATACTGCCCTTGGTTGCATTGTATCAAGCACTTCTGGCAGTATATACTATCTATTAACCACAAAACAATTTAAGCCTTGAATATCAAGAAGATACTTATATCGCAACCCAAACCGGCGACAGAAAAATCGCCCTATTAC
The DNA here is from genome assembly GCA_030706585.1 of Bacteroidota bacterium. Lineage (GTDB taxonomy): Bacteria > Bacteroidota > Bacteroidia > Bacteroidales > UBA7332 > CAXXIC01. The sequence continues at coordinate 3,030 of JAUZOF010000101.1, read as the reverse complement.
GATATTGCCGAAAAATACGGGGTAGAATTGGTGTTCCGTCAATTTTTTAAGGTAGAGGGAATCTCTTCTAAAGAATTCAGACAACAAAAGATTTCGTTGCCAGAATATACTGCCGCAGTTTTTACTGCCAAAACGGCAATTGACCACTTCTTTGAAATGTGTAAAGAGCTTCGGGTTACTATTCCTGAAACATTCAAATACTTCTGTACCACAGAAGCTATTGCACTTTACCTTCAGAAATATATTGTTTACCGCAAGCGCAAAATCTTCTTTGGTAAGTCGGGCAAGGTGGATGATTTACTTCCATTTATCCAAAAACATTCTCAGGAGAAATTCATCGTTCCGGTAAATGAAACGCACATCGATGAGGCGACTCAGGCATTGGATAAAGTGAATATCTCTTACGCCAAAGCGGTAATGTTCCGTACGGTTAGTAACGATTTCGGTCCGGATGAAGCATTTGACTACGATATGCTGATGTTCTTCAGCCCGAATGGTATTGCTGCATTGCATAAAAACTTCCCTGAATTCCAACAGGGAGATATCAAAGTCGGTACTTTCGGTGTAAATACTACGAAAGCGGCAAAAGATGCCGGTCTTCGTGTGGACTTCGAAGCTCCACGTCCAGAAGCACCTTCTATGGCGGCAGCCCTGGAGCTTTACCTGAAAGAATACACTAAAAAGAGCAAGAAATAATTTATTTCAATCCAAATATTTCCCTGAAAGTTTGTTTGTGAAAACAATCCTGTTTTTCAACGCCAAAACGGACTTTCAGGGATTTTTTATATGAGTACATCAGACTTCACCCTGCCGAAAGCGGAGCGTATCTCCCGCAAACTGGTTATCGACAAGCTTTTCACCAAAGGGACGTCCTTTGTCGTGTATCCCATCAGGGTGGTTTATGTCACCTCTACTGAGGAACAGGAGGCTCAGGCGGCTATGATGATCAGCGTTTCCAAGAAGAAATTCAAGCGAGCGGTAAAACGCAACTACATCAAACGTCGCATCAAGGAGGCTTATCGTCTGAATAAGCATCTATTGCAGGTTCCGGAAAGTGTTGGAAATATTTCAATTGCTTTTATCTATCTGAGCGGAGGGCTTAAAAGCTTCGATTCACTCAATCAGAAAATGGAAGAGATTATGCTTCAACTCAACGAAAAGCTATGCTCCGAAAACTCTTAACCTGGCTGCTGCTGATTCCGGTTTACTTTTACCGGTATTGCATCTCTCCGCTGAAACCGCCCAGTTGCCGGTTTACTCCAACCTGTTCCGAATACGCCATCGAAGCATTGAAAAAACACGGCCCCTTTAAAGGGCTTTACTTAGCGATCAAACGCATCCTGCGTTGCCACCCCTGGGGAGGAAGCGGTTACGACCCGGTTCCCTGATTGAAGATCCGATAACTGCCAATCATCACATATCCCTGTGCATATATTTTTCAACTTACATACCCATAAAGACGGAGAGCATCCAGACGGAATTGCGGTGCTGGATTGTCCCTTAGGAAATGATTTGCCATCATCATATTATTCTGTGAGTCTCCACCCCTGGATGTTATTACCTGAAAAGCTGGATCAGGCAGTCGATTTCATTTCCCATAATCATTTAGATAAAAACTTCATCGCCATTGGCGAATGTGGATTGGATAAACTCTGCGAGACATCTTTTGATTTGCAAACCGTGGCTTTTCGCCAAATGATTGAGCTATCGGAGCAATACGAAAAGCCGCTGATTATCCATTGTGTCAAAGCATTTGACGAGCTTATTTCCATGAAGAAAGAATATCTGCCGATACAGCCCTGGGTTATCCACGGATTCAGAGGGAACCCGATACAGGCCAAACAGCTTATCCAACAAGGTTTTTGCCTCTCGTTTGGACCGAAACACAACATCGAAACAATAAAAAATGTACCTTTGTGGGCTGTTTTCACGGAGACGGATGACAGTGATTGTCCAATAGATGAGGTTTACCGTTTAGTTGCCTCTGAACTAAATATTTCCGTTGAAGATTTAGCCGGAATCATCCGGAATAACGCGATAAAATATTTGAAATTAGCTATATGAACTTCGTAGAAGAATTAAAATGGAGGGGCATGATTCATGACATGATGCCCGGAACGGAAGAACAACTACAAAAAGAAATGACTTCAGCTTACGTAGGTATTGACCCGACGGCTGATTCACTACATATCGGTCACCTGGTAGGGGTGATGATGCTGAAGCATTTTCAGCGTGCCGGACACCGTCCGATTGCTCTCGTGGGAGGAGCAACCGGTATGATCGGTGACCCGTCAGGCAAATCACAGGAGCGTAACCTGTTGACCGAAGATATCCTTCGCCACAACCAGAATAGCATCAAAAATCAGTTGGCGAAATTTCTTGACTTTACGTCAGATGCGCCTAATGCAGCGATTCTGGTCAACAACTACGACTGGATGAAGGAATTCTCTTTCCTTGCGTTTATTCGGGACATCGGAAAGCACATCACTGTGAACTACATGATGGCTAAAGATTCGGTAAAAAAACGCCTGGGGTCAGAATCAAGTACCGGATTGTCATTTACAGAGTTTACCTACCAGTTGGTGCAAGGATATGACTTTCTGCACCTTTACAAAGAATACGGATGTAAACTACAGATGGGTGGTTCTGACCAATGGGGAAATATCACAACCGGAACCGAGCTGATTCGTCGCAAATCGGGTGGTGAAGCTTTCGCATTGACCTGTCCGCTGATCACCAAAGCCGATGGTGGGAAATTTGGTAAGACTGAATCAGGTAACGTTTGGTTGGATCGTCGCTACACCAGCCCATACAAATTCTACCAGTTCTGGTTGAATGTAAGCGATGCCGATGCTGAGAAGTATATCAAGATCTTTACCGCTATTTCCAAAGAAGAAATTGATGCATTGGTAGCAGAGCAGACAGAGGCTCCACACCTCCGTCCATTGCAGAAGCGCCTGGCTAAAGAGGTGACCATAATGGTTCACTCTGAAGAGGATTACAATGCAGCGGTGGAGGCATCCGGTATCT
>JAUZOF010000100.1 GCA_030706585.1 Bacteroidota bacterium | reverse complement strand
GGAGATGACATGTTTGCGAAACACAATTGGCCAATTAATATAAATATTACGATCAGTTGTTTTTTCATTATGAGATTAGCCTTTTGGGCTTTTATTTTTTAATTCCTTCTAGCTCGGATTTTAAGTATATGTTTCTTTTTTTTCTTCCAAGCGTTCTCAATTTGCACTCAGTATCTAGTTCAAGTTTGAGCGCAGCGGGAACTTGGACTCAAAATTAATACAGTTTTCAAACTGATATTTCTTAAGCAGTTGCAAACTGCTCTTGTTTTAGGTCCAAGTTCTGAAAACTTGAACCAGAAGTTACTTTTAATGCTTGCGACAAGGAGGTGGCTAATCAAAAAGTTCCTTATTTGGGACGTTTTCCTTTCCATTTAATTCTATTTTCTTAGTCTTAAACAAATCTTCTACTACAGCCTTTATGAGTTTCTTTTTGATGTTTGTTTTTATACCAGGGTTGTCGAATAAATAGATAGATTGCCCATTCTGTTCTAATAAAATGCCATAATCCTTTTCCCAATAGAATATATTTCTATCAAATCTCTTGAATTTATAACTCTGAATAGAGTATTGTTTTATCTCTTTATTCGAAAAAGAATTTATCATTACAAGAGTGTCATATACTAATGGTCCAACCCCAATAGGTGCAAAAAGAAAGGATGGTTCCTCTTTAGATTTGGAAAAAATATATGTGGCATATATATTTGAAACTTCGCGGTAATTATTGAATAATGTGAATGTGCTTTCTGTTGTAGTATTTGATAAGGAGTAGAAGAAATTTACGCAGGTTTTATATTGATACTTGTGATGATTCTGTTGATTCATCTGGAAGTAATAACACCTTAATGCACCAGATTGAGCTGAAAATAGTTTGTTCTCTTTTTTATTCGAACATCCATATATTAATAGCAATATTGCAAATGATAATATGCATTTTATTTTCATAGTTATTCTTTTGTATTATCACGTTTCTCAAAATCCGACAAGCAGCCTAAAGCCGCTGTTCGGTGTGGGCTTTGAATCGCCCTGCGGCAAGCGAACAGCGGCTCAAAGCCGCTTGTCGCGTTAGATGATTTAAGAACGATAGTTGATCGAGGTAATCCATTATTCCCTCATTATCAAATCAACGACCCGATAACATGTAAGTTACCGGGTCGTTTTCAATTTCGAATAGAATATTTATCAAGCCTGCGGAGCATTCGGCGTATCAGTTGTGCTTGAATGCGAACCACCAAGGTCAAGCACCTGACGGGCTGATTGGTATTCTTTGTAAAAGTTAGGATTTGAAGTTTCAAAAGGAGCAATCATCCTATCCAGCTTATCTTTAAGTAAAATCTTGCCATCAAGAATTCTTTCATGAATATTATCACTGGCTGTAGACACTTCACTCTGTTGGGTACGTGCGTCAGAAATACTTTTATTATATGCCGGATATTTTGTGCCAAGGTCATCAATATCCGCCTGAGTCACATCCCACTCTTCAAGAGCCGGAGCTATAGTGAGGGCGGTTTCATATACCAAACGGGAGATGTCAACCAGTTTGCTTTTGCGAATTCTATCGAGTGTTGCTGGTTTTATGTTTTCGATAATTGCAAAATCACTACTGTCAATTGAAGCAGCATGTGCCAGGATCCCTGTCCGTATTTTTTTTATTCCGTTGATTACCTGTTCTGATAGCTGGGATTTGTTTACAGACTCCTGGATCGTAGATTTGCTCTGCGTCTGTCGGAGGGATCTAACATCAGTAATAACTTGTTTCAATTGCTGATGTGCTGACACAATGGATTGTTTACCCATTATGATTTCCATACGTTTGATAAGTAAAGCATCTACGCTTTCCATCATCATTAATTCGTTTGTTTCTTTGTTTGTCATAATAAGTTAGATTAATAGTGTGAATTTTGCTTTGCAATATTGGGATAATTATTCTAATTACAAAATAAAATGGGTGATAATTTGTATTTGAGGTGAAAATAATATGAAAACATTGGATTTGGGACTGTATTCTATGAAGTAGGTGATATTAAATAGTGATTTCCCTCCATTTTTATGGATAAAGAAATACTTAATCAGATAATAATATTAAAATACAATGATGTTCGAATCAAATGCAGTCTGTGAAATAACGAATACATTGCATGCAGATACGAATGTAACAATGTCCGCCCCCAATACAATCCTTGCAGATACAAATACACAGCCTGCAGATGCGAATACATGCGAATCAGATGTTAATACAAAGCATGAAATTAGCAATACATGTATTTCAGGTGTAAATACATGCAATAAAATACTATTTCAATATGCAATAGATCCATTTACATGGATTAAATGTATAAATACATTGACAAAAGATGAAGATACATGGATAAAAGATATAGTTACATTGATAGAAGATGAAAATCAACAAATACAATTGCCATTTCAATAAATAATTAGGGATACTTGCTACTTTTGCACCACAAACTCCATAAAGCAACAATCATGGCCAATCCCTATTTCCGGTTTAAACAGTTTACCATCCGTCATGACCGATGTGCGATGAAGGTCGGCACCGATGGCGTATTGCTCGGGGCATGGGCGCCTGTCAAAGAAGGAATGCGGGTACTGGATGTTGGTGCGGGGAGCGGATTAATTGCCCTGATGCTGGCGCAGCGGGGTGCTGCTTCGGTGATTGCCGTAGAACTGGATGAAGAGGCGGCAGCGCAGGCTGCGGAAAATGTGGCGGAATCTCCCTTTGCCGGTAGAGTAGAGGTGGTGCAATCCGATATTCTGCATTTTCAACCGGAACAGCGCTTTGATTTGATTGTCTCCAATCCTCCCTATTTTGACCTTTCCCTGCAATCGCCGGATAAGCAACGCACGCTTGCCCGTCATACCGATTCCCTGTCGTATGATGATTTGCTCACCGTATCGGCACGTCTGCTCAATGATGGCGGATTGATTTCGCTGGTGGTGCCGGTGGATGTGGAGCAGAAACTGGACGCCATCGCTCTGTCAACGGCTCTTTTCCCTGTCCGCAAGACTTTTGTCATTCCCAAACCGGGCGCTGCGCCCAAGCGATTACTGGTTAACTATTCTAATGTGCAGTGCGAATTGCAACAAGATGAGTTGCTGGTAGAGTTGGCTCGCCATCATTATAGTGAAGAGTTTATCTCTCTTACAAGGGAGTTTTATCTGAAGATGTGATTGGGATTTACAGAAAACATGTAATCGTATAGTGAAGTAACAAGGGGTTGTGACAATAAATTATATACTGTTTTTCAACGGATTCATCTAATGTATGAGATTATCTAACGGGTGTCGCGGTTTTTAACCGCGATAATATTGGTAGAGAATCAGCGGTTAAAAACCGCTGCACCCGTAAAGTTCTGCAGTGTATGAAAATATATTCGTTAGGCTTTCTTCGAATCAGTAAATCCTATTTGCCGGTCACTACTGATATACTCAAAATACTCTACCTTATTTTATTCAAATAGTTTTTCGCCATTCAAAACGGTCTGGCCATAAAAAAAGCTGCTACAATCATCGTTGTAACAGCTTTTTCAGTTGTATGCCGGTTAGGGTACTATTCGAGAAGTTCGTTATCGTGCATCGAACGCATAAAGGTCACGAAATCATTTTTCTGATCCGAATCCATCCAGGCCATACCACTACGTGGGTGTTGGTTGAGCGCCCCGGTGATGAGGTAAGGGATGTGATAACCCCAATCGATGGAATTTTGCATCGGATGGATGTGATCCTGAATCGCCTGAAGCAATGGCAACAGACGGTATTTTGGATTTTTGAGGAATGCAATCAGGATTTCGATCGGACAGTTACCCGCTCCACGACCCAAGCCCATTAATGTAGCGTCGAGCATGGTACAGCCTTCCTGGATTGCGGTAATCGTGTTTGCCATCGCCAACTGCATGTTGTTGTGCGCATGGATACCGATTTCTTTACCCGGAAGAGCGTTTTTGTACTTATTCACCAGGTGTGAGACAGTATCGTTGTACATGCTGCCGAAGCTATCTACTGCGTAGAAGACCGGAACGCGCGATTTGGCAATATCAGCCAGCGCTTCGTTGAGTTCCACTTCGCCAACAGTCGATACCGCCATCAGGTTGATGGTTGTCTCGTAGCCTTTGTCCATACAATGGTGAGCAAGCTCAATCGCTTTATCCACCTGATGCGCGTAACATGCTACACGGATCATATCCAGCACGCTTTCCGAAGCGGGAGGAATGTCGGTCAGTTCGATACGGCCGATATCAGCCATCGCTGAAAGTTTAAGCTTAGTTTCGTTTTTACCCACGATACGCTCCAGGTCTTTGGCGTGGCAAAATTTCCACGGACCCATTTCATTGCGGTCAAAAGCCTTTTCGCTACTCAGGTAGCCGATTTCCATATAGTCGATGCCTGCTTCCACGCACGCGTTGTACACGCCTCTGACGAAGTCGTCGCTAAACTGCCACTTGTTCATCAGTCCGCCGTCGCGGATGGTGCAGTCCATTACTTTGATATTTTCCAGATACATATTATGTGAATTTTTCATTGTTCATTATTTCTTGCAGAAGCTGAAAGAACTGCCGGATTTGTTTTGAATTGAGATTCTCAAATACCCTCAATCCCTCAATCCTTCATACCCTCACTCCCTACTTGTGTCCCAGGATCTTCATCTCTTCCTTGATGAAGTATTCGATCAAGATGGCGTAGATTTTTTCAAAAGCCTCTTTTTCGAGACCAAGCTCTTCGGCCCATTGCCCCCTTACGCGGATAACCTCCTGTTTGCGGTCTTCGGCCACGACGCTGGCTGCATCGGTTTTGTATTTTACGATTTCCTTTACGTATTGGAATCGCTGGGAAAAGAGTGTGATGATTTCGCGGTCAATGATGTCAATGTGAGCGCGGATATCTTCTTTGCTACTGCATTCGGAAGGCGTTTTATCTAATTTCAAAGCGAAATATTTTAGGGTTTTAAACTATGAACAAAGATAATTGAAAATATCGTTTTTCTAATAATACGGTCCAATCTACTTCTCTGATATCAGATTTCAACGAAGTTTCGTACCGTTTTGATTTGTTGGAACATGAAACCAAACAATACCTGAAGCGGGTGGTCCATCTCTTTCCGGTTTTGGGGAACGAGTACTTTCAGCCCTGCGGGAATGGTTTTGATGACGATGGTTTTGTCCATCCACATTGGTTCGCCATCCAGATGTATCTCTCCGGCTTTTTCACGATGAATGGTCAGATGCGGTGTTTCGATAATCTCGATTTTGCTGTTGCTGTCAATTTTCTTTGTGAAAAGTTGCAGGGAAATAGGAAGAATATCGAGCGGGGTAAAGGGTTTCAGGATAGCCACGTCCATCATACCGTCTTTCAGGTCGGCCTGCGGTGCGATAAATGCGTTGTTGCCATATTGCGAGGCATTGGCACAGGTAATCAGGAAGGCTTTCTCTTTACGCTTTTCATCTTCAAAGACCAGCTCGTAAGTTTCCGGTTTGTAGCTCAGGTATTCAGTCATCATACTGCGGAGGTAATTGATTCCTCCCCGGTGTCTTCCTTTCGAAAATTTATAACTGACACGGGCATCAAATCCGACCCCACAGGTGGTAAAGAAGAGGTGACCGTTTGCTTCGCAGTAGTCAATTTTCTCCACTTTTTCATTATTGACAATATGAAGGGCTTCGCGAATCACCAACGGTATGCCGATGTGACGCGCCAGGCCATTTCCCGAACCGATAGGAATGATTCCCATGGCAACCTCGGATTGAATCAATGCTTTTGCAACCTCATTTATCGTGCCGTCGCCGCCAGCCACAATTACATATTTCATTCCATCTGCAATCGCCTGCTTTGCCAGTTCAGTAGCATGACCCGCGTATTCGGTCATACTTATATTGATGTCAAATTTTTCGTTGTCTAATACAGAACGGGTAAGTCTTGCGATGTTAGGTTTTAATCTGATTCCCGAGCGGGGATTTATAATAACCAAAATGCCATTTTTTACCATGTTTACTGCTTTGTTTTAAGTGCGCAAAGATAGAGATATTTTAGGCGAATCCTTTTTTGCATACCGTAAAAATATCATTACAATTCAGAATCAGGATAGAAAAGGGGAAACAGGCATCGCTCCGGATATTCCGGTCGAGGGAAATTAGAAATAAATTTAGTGTACTAAAATACCCTCGTTTTGACAGATTATTACTTATTTTGTGCCCGCAAAACCGGAATTTCTAAGGCGATTAATGCTTAATTGTCAGTCTATTTGTTGATTAAATAAGTAATCCGGGAATAAAGAATAAAAACATGAAGATAATTCAATCCATCTCAGCATTGCAGCAGGAGATTGGCCTGCAGAAAAAAGAGGGGCGTTCGGTTGGTTTTGTTCCTACAATGGGCGCGTTACACAACGGACACCTGCAACTGGTAAAACGTTGCGTTAGTGAGAATGACATGGCGGTCGTGAGCATTTTTGTGAATCCTACCCAGTTCAATGATAAGAATGACCTTGTTAAATACCCGCGCACGCTGGAAGCCGACTGTAAACTGCTGGAAGGGGCAGGTTGCAATATCGTTTTCGCACCGACCGAAGAGGAGATGTATCCCGAGCCCGATACCCGTCAGTTCGCTTTCGGTACGCTGGAAACGGTGATGGAAGGCGCTTGCCGTCCGGGACACTTCAACGGTGTGGCACAGATTGTGAGCAAACTTTTCGATGCGGTGGCTCCGCACAAAGCCTATTTCGGGGAAAAAGATTTCCAGCAATTGGCTATCATCCGCGAAATGGCGAAACAACTGAAATACGATATCGAAATCATTGCCTGTCCCATCGTGCGCGAAGCTGACGGATTGGCGATGAGTAGCCGTAATACGCGTTTAACTCCAACGCAACGAAAAAATGCAGTGGAAATTTCGCAGGCTTTATTTAAAAGTCGTAACTTTGCCGCCGGAAAAAGCGTTCAGGAAGTGATTGACGAAACGGTTTCTTATCTGAACACAGTTCCCGAACTTCAGGTAGAATATTTTGATATTGTGGATGCCCGTACGTTGCAGTCCATTGCACAATGGAGCGATACGGAAGAGGCTGTAGGATGCATCGCGGTTTTCTGTGGTGAGGTTCGCCTGATTGATAATATAATCTATGGAAAGGTTCGTCCTTAAAACGAGTAACAAAACCCGATTTTGACATGTTAATTGAGGTATTAAAATCAAAAATTCACAGAGCAACTATCACGGATGCAAACCTAAACTATATCGGAAGCATCACCATCGACCAGGACCTGATGGATGCTGCTAATCTGATTGCCGGAGAGAAAGTGCAGGTGGTAAACAACAACAACGGGGAACGCCTCGAAACCTACATCATCACTGGTGAACGCGGTACCGGAACCGTTTGTCTGAATGGCGCTGCTGCCCGCAAAGCCCAGCCGGGAGATATCGTGATTATCGTATCTTACGCGCAGATGGACTTTGAAGAGGCGAAGACCTTCCAGCCTTCGATTATTTTCCCTGATTCTGACAACAAGTTAGTAAAATAACTCCCAAGCCTGCACTGTCAGGCTTTTTTTATGCCCGTTCTTTTTTAACCACTAAGGCACTAAGCGCACGGAGAAACACTAAGAAATATACGGTTACTTAGTGTATCTTTGTGTCCTCAGTGCCTTAGTTGTAAAATCACATTTCATGTATTCCAATAAAGAGATAATAAAAGTAGCCTATCCCATTTTCCTGAGTTATGTCGCACAAAATGTGGTGAACATGACGGATACCGCCTTCCTGGGCAGGGTGGGAGAGGTGGAGCTCGGCGCATCGGCGTTGGGGGGCGTCTTTTACATGTCGCTCTTTATGATTGGACTGGGATTCAGTATCGGTTCGCAGATATTAATAGCACGCCGGAACGGGGAGAAGCAGTTTCACAAAATCGGGGAGATTTTCAATCACGGCCTGGTCTTTCTGATTGTGTTGGCCATTGCGATGATTCTGTTGGTACAGTCGGCTTCTTCTCCGTTGTTACATGTCGTGTTGAAATCGCCTAAAGTGTATCAGGCGGCGTCGGCTTTTCTCGATATTCGCATCTTCGGACTGCTTTTTATTTTCCTGAATAGCCTTTTCCGTGCTTTATATATTGGTATCACACAGACTAAAATGCTGATTTGGAACGCCGTTATTATGGCTTCGGTAAATATCGTGCTGGATTACACGCTTATATTTGGTCACTTCGGAGCTCCTAAGATGGGCATACAGGGAGCGGCACTCGCTTCTGTAACTGCCGAAGGAATTGCGCTGCTTTTCATGGTGATTTATACATTGAGGAAAATAGATGTGGATAAATACAATCTTCGCTTTACGATTCGCCTGCATTCCGATGTGATCCGGCATATTCTTTCTGTCTCGATATATACGATGATACAGTCTTTTCTGGCAATCGCCACCTGGTTTATTTTCTTTATCGGAATCGAACATTTAGGGGAACGTTCGCTGGCGGTGTCAAATATTGTACGAAGCCTTTATATGATTATGATGATGCCGATACTTTCTTTCGGTACCACAGCCAATACCCTGGTCAGTAACCAGATTGGAGCCGGTGGGGCTGATAAGGTGATGAAACTGACGTGGCAGATAATTCGTCTGGCAATCTATGTCTTACTGCCGGTTGTTGCTGCGATTCTTATTTTCCCGAAACCTTTTATCCGGATTTATACCGATAACCTGTCGTTGATGAGCGATACTATTTATCCGTTGCTGGTGCTGACCTCTTCTTTGTTTCTGGCCGCAGTTAGCAGCATCTTTTTCAATTCCATGAGCGGAACGGGGAGTACACGCGTAGCGATGTGGGTGGAGGTGCTTTGTATCATTGTGTATGTTTCCTACATGTGGTGGCTGATTATGATTCAACGGGCATCGGTTGCCTGGTGCTGGACGACAGAGCATATGTATTGGATTGTTCTTCTGGCTCTTTGTTATGGCTATATGCGCAGGGGAACGTGGCAGAAGAAGATGATATAAATAGAACGTTAGGTCAGGGGATGCACTAATATTGTTCGTCTTTTCTATCTGGATAACTTGATATATTTTGCTGTATTTGCTCATTTTGGGCAAATACAGCAAATATTTTGATCATGACTCCTCAGAAAAATGTCTTTAAACTTCTTGTCAGGATATCTACCTTGTAACTTATTCCAGCTTAGCGTGTGTACCGTCGCAGAAGGGTTTGTTGTTTGAATGTTTGCATCCGCATAAAAATGCTTTTCTTGTTTCGGCAGGAGCAAAGGCTACAGGGGTAAAGCCTGTTTCTTTGTGCGAACCATCGCAAAAAGGTTGGTTTTGGCTTCTACCGCAGGCACACCAATGGTAGTTTCATATTACGGTAGATGGAGGTATATTTCTACAAGTTGGACAAAAGTCTTAACTTTGTCTCATGAAAAATCGCCGGTATTTACCGGTTTTTTTGTGAAATACAACTCCAACTTTTATCCATTTATGACAAAACTACAAATCTGGCTTTTAGCAGCCCGTCCAAAAACGTTACCCGCAGCCCTGATGCCTGTGTTTACAGCATCCGCTTTAGCCTGGAAAGTGGGTGATTTCAAACCATTGGCAGCCTTCCTTTGTCTCATGTTTGCTTTGCTTGCGCAGATTGCGGCCAATTTTGCTAACGATTATTTTGATTATAAAGGAGGTGTGGATACCGAAGATAGACTCGGGCCGGCGCGTGCTGTGGCTTCGGGTTGGGTAGAGCCAAAGGTAATGTTGCGGGCTACTTTTATCGCTTTGGGATTGGCGTGTTTGTTTGGGATTGGCCTGATTAGTTATGGTGGTTGGAACATGGTGTTGGTGGGTTTGGCCTGCGTGCTATTTGCCTGCCTGTACAGCACTGGGCCGTATCCACTGTCACGTTATGGAATGGGAGATATCTTTGTGCTGATTTTCTTTGGATTTGTCCCTGTTCTGTTTACTTATTACGTACAAGCCGGACATTTTACCCCAGAGGCCTGGTTGCTTGGAGCGATAATGGGGCTGTTGTCTATAAATATTCTTATCAGTAATAACTATCGGGATGTGGACACTGACCGCAAAACGAATAAATACACTACGATTGTTCTTTTTGGAAAAGGTTTTGGAAAGTCTTTGTACGCATTTACCGGCGTAGCGGCTTGTCTGCTTTCAGGTATATGTTATGAAAGTATGGGTAACAGCTGGATAGGTCTTATAACCTTTCCTTTTCTATATCCTCACTTTATGACATTGCGGGAAATGGCGCGTATTGACCACGGGCGGGAGCTGAATAAGATACTTGGACAGTCGTCCCGGAATTTCTTATTGTTCGGATTGCTTTTCGTGCTGGGATTGGTGCTGGTCTGAGACGCTGATTATTGACAATTGTATGAAAAAAGAAAAGGCTGCATTCTTGTTTTAAACAGAGGCAGCCTTTCCTTTTTATTTGTCTGATTCTTTCTCTTTTTTCTCTTCCCAGCTATAAACAAATGTCGTATATAATTGGAGAAAAGCTCCGATGGAGAGCGTTACAATCCATCCTTTTTGATCCTTAAACATCAGGTAAGAGGTAACTACCAACAGGATTGCGGTGAATACTTCGTAACGATGTAATCTTTTCAGTCGGGTGTTTTCTCCCTGGTAAGGTGAGGAGAGGTAATAAACAGCCATTCCGGATGCCCCGATAGCAAAAATATAAGGGGCATAAAACCATTTGGTAATAAACAGAGCTGTTGAGATTAGCACTAAAACTGCTGCGATGTAAAACATCCAGACTTTGATGGGTTTGTTCATTTTTTAGGTTGTTCTTCTACAATAAAAATATCTTCGTCCTGCTTTTTCATCAGGTAATTTTCCCGGGCAAATTTCTCGAGATTATCGCTGTTGGTTTTCAGCTCGTTTAGGCGGTCAGAACTTTCTTTGATAATTCCTTCGTAATGCTCTATTTCACCATTAAGCTGATGGATTTTTCTATCCAGCATAATCCGGCTATAAATATTATTCTCATC
>JAUZOF010000010.1 GCA_030706585.1 Bacteroidota bacterium | reverse complement strand
TGTCTGCTAATGGTTTAATGCTCATAATTGTGTTATTATTTAAGTTGTTAATTGAAATATGAATAGTGTGCATCAGGCACACGACAATAGTTTTAGCGAATATCGTGCCAAAAAGATTTCATCCGCAAAGTCAGACAAAGTGTGACAAAATTTCCGACAAGTATGACAGAGGGGGTGATTGTTGGCAGAAAACGAGAATTGATTAGCCAACCCGACAAAGACAAAAAACTAATTCAAAATAAACCCTCCAAAAAAACTAAATATCAAAATACATTTCATACATTCGCAAATAACCCCAAAATACATTGATATATTTTCAATAATTCTTCAAGGGGATTAAAGTTTTCATCAAGGGGAATCAATCCCCCTGCAAGAAAATTCAATTTTACTTCAAGGGGAATGAATCCCCAAGCAGAGAAATTTAATCCCCCATCAAGGGTATTGAATTTTACTGCTGGGGGAAACAATCCCCCAACACGGGGAAAGTCTCCCCGGGCAGGAAAATCGGATGTTACCGATGGGGGAAACCGCCCCCCGGATAAACATAGAGATCATAAATTATTTGTCTAACTAAATCTACGCACAATGCCAAAACAAGGTTATGCAGAACAGGTCAGCAAAAATGAATTGATGCTGTCCGGATTGAAAAACAATGCCGGTAAACTGAGCCGTCGCGGTATCGACGAAGCATTTATCAGCCAGTACGAAACGGATCACAAAGCGACAATCGCCCTCAACAATGAGCAGGAAAGGCTCAAAGCTGAGCTCAAGTTGAAAACATCCGAACTGGAAGCTCTGCTTGAGAAAGTGAAAGCGGCTAACTCCGAAGCCACCAAGCTGGTGAAGATGGACATCCCGCAAGAGCAGTGGAAGGAGTTTGGGATTACGGCGAGTAAGTAGGAATTTTGAGAAAGGAGCTCCACTGTTTAGGTGGAGCTTACTTTTACTCTAGACTGAATGGTTTTTTACAGAAATATTATTCACTCTATAAAATTAAAAATCAAAGAAAATGATACTGAGAATCCTGTTTGTTCTTCTTTTCTTAATACCAATAATTTTCCAACTTATCTGGGGAACAAAGGCTATTAAAGGAGATGTAAAATTGAAGTTATGGCAAGTCAGCGTAATAAGTTTGATCGGACAGATTTTATCAATTATTATAAATGTCAATTTAATGTCGATATTTATCACAAAAGCAGGCCACCATGATGGATTACCAATTATTGGGGTATTTGCCATTGAGGGAATTATTGGAATATTACTCCTATTAATTATCCTGATACAGGCATTATTTCACTATTTGGATAGGGGAAAAGAAACATCAAATTGAAAGATGACATACACCCTCTTGTCGCAAGTATATGAGGTAACTTCCAGTTATAGCTTTCAAAACTTGTACCTAAAATAAAAGCAGTTTGCAACTGCGAACACATCAAAAAAAGCCGTTTTAACCAGCATTTAAAGACTGATTAAACGGCTTCCTTAATATCTACATCGCCAGTTTCTTCAACCGATTCACATCCAGCAGCGTCATCTTCTTCCGCTCGATAACAATCAACCCCTCATCCTCCATCTCCTTAAAGGTTCGGGCCAAAGAAGGTCGTGCCACACCGAAGATGTCCGCCAGCTCCTGCTGTGTCTCTTCAAGAATGATGGTTTGGGAGCCGGCCTCTTTGGAGCGTTTCAGCAGAAAGTCGGCAATCTTGCTCTTGATAGTGCGGAATGTAAGGAAGTGAATCTTGTCGGACAGGAACTTACTGCGATTGGAGATGACGGTCAGGTAATTGAGCAGCACCGTCTTGTTTTTCTGCAACATATCGGTAAATACCTCCCGGCGCACAAACAGAATCTCGCAATCCTTCAGCGCCACCACTGAAACGGGTAACTCATTCTTCTCCGCAAAAATAAACGCCGTGGCAATGGCAAAGGGTGCCGAAATCTCTTCAATCACGATCAACCGACCGGAAGAATCGACCATCTGCCCCTGCACTGTCCCTTCGAGCATAATCATCAGGTTGTTGCACGGTTCGCCCTGTATGGCGACAATATCTTTGGTCTTGAACTTCTTAATCTGATAGAGCCCCTTTTCAAACAGCTCTTCCGTCTCTTCTATTTTCAATCCCCTGAACAAGGGATTGCGGATAATCGTTTCAAACATAGTTTACTTTTTTATTGGCACACAGATGACACAGATTTGAATCGATTTACACAGATCCTTTCTCTTATCTGTGCAAATCAGTGTTGCAAAGCATCAGTGTCATCTGTGTGCAAAAAACAAAAGTAGAAAAAAACGGTGGTTGTAACATGCGTTACAATTTTGCCCGTTGCGCTCCCCTACCTTTGCATCATCAAAAGGAACAGAGGTTTCCGGAAAATGTTCGCACAAAATTATTTTCAATAAAAAAGTTCAGTTGTAACATGGGTTACAAATTAAGAGCGAACGCTGCGATACCTTTGCAATGTCAAAACAACGAAACAACAACTCAAACAATATGAAACGTACCATTATAAAAATCGACGAAGAACTTTGCAACGGCTGCGGCCTGTGTGTGAGCGGATGCCACGAAGGGGCTCTGCAACTCATCAACGGCAAAGCGGTAATGATCAGCGAGCTCTACTGCGACGGACTGGGAGCCTGCATAGGCGACTGCCCGGTAGGCGCTATCGAACTTGAAGAACGTGAAGCCGAAGCTTACGACGAAGTAGCAGTAATGGAACGCATCTCTTCTAAAGGCGAGAAAGTGGTACTGGCTCACCTCAAACATCTGAAAGATCACGATCAGCACGAATTCCTGCAACAGGGAATCGATTACATCAAAAAGAATAATCTACCGATTTCAATAGACTCACTTATGGATAAATCCAAACCTGTATTTGCAGGACATCACGAACATGCCGGTCATCACGGTGGCGGTTGCCCCGGAAGCCAGGCGAAATTCTTTGCCAAACCGGATATCAAACCGGCTGGCGTGCAATACGCATCTCAATCGGAGCTTCAGCAATGGCCTGTGCAATTGCACCTGCTCAGCCCGATGGCTCCTTACCTTACCAATGCAGATTTACTGTTGGCAGCAGATTGTACCGCTTTCTCGGTAGGTGATTTTCACAGCACACACCTCAAAGGCAAACGCCTTGCCATTGCGTGTCCGAAACTCGACACCAACAAAGAGGTGTACATCGACAAACTGGTAGCGATGATCAACGATGCCAAACTAAATACACTGACCGTCATGATTATGGAAGTGCCTTGCTGCGGCGGATTGCTGCAGATTGCACAGATGGCAACAGCTCAGGCATCCCGCAAAATTCCATTGAAGCTAGTAGTAGTGGGATTGCAGGGAAATATCATTAAAGAAGAATGGGCGTAAAACCCCATCAGTAGAGACGCAAGATTTTGCGTCTCTGACACCCCCAAACAGAATTATCAAAAATCAAATAAATAACTAACGAATAAAATCAATCGAATAATGGAAAATATGTTTTGTTTTCAGTGTCAGGAAGCCGCTAAAGGCACCGGCTGTACAATAAAAGGCGTGTGTGGTAAAGACGACAAAACCGCCAACATCATGGACTTGCTTATCTATGTAAGCAAAGGAATCTCTGTCGTAAACGAACAACTGCGCACACAAGGGATTAACAAACCGGAAGTGGACCACTTCATCCTCGACGCTCTTTTCTGTACCATCACCAACGCTAACTTCGACGTGGATAGCATCTCTGCCCGCGTAACCAAAGCCGTAGCATTGAAAGCTGAATTGCTGAAAATCGCAGAAGCTGCCGGCATTTCTGTTCCACAAATTGACGAAGTAAAATGGGCCGGTACTCCAGAGAACTACGAAACAGTTGCTAAACTGGTTGGCGTTTTGAAAGAGAAAAACGAAGACGTTCGTTCGTTGAAAGAACTTGTAATATACGGTTTGAAAGGTATGGCTGCTTATGCTGAGCACGCTTACAACCTGGGCTTCGTAAAAGACGAAATCAGCGTATTCATTCAGCACGCTTTGGCGCAAACCACCCGCACAGACATCACTGCTGACGAATTGGTCGCTTTGGTTCTCGAAACCGGTAAATATGGCGTTGACACGATGGCTCTGCTTGACACGGCCAACACTACCCGTTACGGTAATCCTGAAATCACATCAGTAAACATCGGCGTGAGCAACAAACCGGGTATCCTCATCAGCGGTCACGACCTGAAAGATATCGAAGAGCTATTGGCTCAGACTGAAGGAACTGGCGTTGACGTGTACACTCACAGCGAAATGCTTCCGGCTCACTACTATCCCGCATTCAAGAAATACAGCCACTTCGTAGGTAACTACGGTAACGCATGGTGGAAACAACGTGAAGAATTCGAAAGCTTCAACGGTCCGGTACTCTTCACCACCAACTGTATCGTTCCTCCATTGGATAAAGCCGGTTACAAAGACCGTATTTACACAACCGGTTCTACTGGTTTCCCTGGATGGAAAGTGATTCCTGCCCGTGAAGATGGCAAAACCAAAGACTTCTCTGAAATCATCGAGCACGCTAAAAAATGTGCTGCTCCTACCGAAATCGAAAGCGGTTCTATCGTAGGTGGTTTCGCTCACGAACAGGTATTTGCCCTGGCTGATAAAGTTGTTGACGCTGTGAAAACAGGTGCTATCCGCAAATTTGTGGTGATGGCCGGTTGCGACGGACGCATGAATAGCCGCGATTACTACTCTGAGTTCGCACAAGGCTTGCCACAAGATTCTGTAATCCTGACTGCAGGTTGTGCAAAATACCGTTACAACAAATTGCCTCTCGGTGATATCGGTGGTATTCCCCGTGTATTGGATGCTGGTCAGTGTAACGACAGCTACTCATTGGCATTGATTGCATTGAAACTGAAAGAGGTATTCGAACTGGAAGACATCAACGAATTGCCAATCGTTTACAACATCGCATGGTACGAGCAAAAAGCGGTAATCGTATTGCTGGCTCTGCTTTACTTAGGTGTGAAAAACATCAACCTCGGACCGACCCTGCCTGCATTCCTTTCACCAAACGTTGCTAAAGTATTGGTAGAAAACTTCGGAATCGGCACCATCTCAACTCCTGAAGCTGACCTGGCTGCATGGGTAGGTTGATAAACCGGAACTCATAACCCGTCATAAATTGTTTTTTACCCTTCAACCCTTGAACGGCGGCTCGCTTCGGTGAGTCGCTGTTTTTTTTTTATTGGGGCTATAACTTTTCCAAAGTTTAGAACTTTGGAAAAGTTTACACAGATAAGACTCTCTACCGTTGAATTTCATTCTGGTCGGAGCCAGCATTCAACCCAAGCGTTTATTTTCTCAAAAAGTTCTCCCGACATCAAATAAAACAGTTTTTTTGACATCCCGGAAAATGCCGGATAGGTTTTCAACTGTTGAATTTCATTCTGGCTGGAGCCAACATAAAATAAAGAGTTTATTTACTCAAAAGATTCGCCCAACATCAAAATGAACCGTTTTTTCTGACTCTGGCTGGAGCCAGCGTTAAAAAAAACGGTTCATTTTAACATCAAATTTCCCCAGCATCGAAAAAAACAGTTTTTTGACACTCCGGAAAATCCCGGACAGGTATTCAATCGTTTATTTTCACTCTGGCTGAAGCCAGCATTAAAATAAAGCGTTGAGTATTTACCTATAAAAATTTGGAGAGAAAATTGACCGTTGGAAATCGTCCTATAAATTTATAGGTCCATTTTTGGCGAATGAAAACCAGCCTATAAAAATCCAAAATAAAAATCTGTTGCATATTTTCTCCCTATAATTTTACAGCGTCAAAATATACGGATTAGAACCGTCCTATAAAATTATAGGCAAGATTTCGACGGTTGAAATCCTGCCTATAAATTTATAGCTTGCAAATTGACGGTTGAAAATTGGCCTATAAAATTATAGATTCATTTTCAACGATATCTTTTTGTATCTTCAGGCACTATATCTTCTTTTCCGGTAAATAAATACCCCAATCACCATCAGGCAAAGCAAAACTACCGGTACCGCCACAGCCGTCACCTGAATAAGGGTCAGCTTCTCATTCACTTTGGCCTGGTCGAGCAATCGCAGCACAAACTGGCGCGAGCGCAAGGCTATTTTCCCCTGGTCACCCGCGAGATATTCCACCGCATTCACAATGAAATCAGCATTTCCAAACTGCATATCCATAAACGGCACATAGCCGAGGGGAACCGGTGTAGGCTGTCCGTTCTGTGCCTGGCGAATCTCATTACGGATAACGCTTCCCGTTGAAACGACAATCATTTTTCCATCCTGACTTTCATTCAGGCGCTGTCCCTGCACGCTATCCGGGACGAAACGGTTATTGAAAAGCGAGGTAAATTTTCCTTCCAGCAAAACAGCGACCGGCACACTCGACGCATTGAAATATCCCTGCGGTAATTTCTGATAGACCGATTGATATGAGACTGATGCCGGCACACTCATAATGTGAGTATTCGAAGAGGTAGCCAATAGAATCTCTTTTTTTACAGTAGAATTATCCCCTACCAAGTCCAGTGACGAAGCAAAGTCAGCCTTCACCATAGAAATATTGTGGGTTATCAGGTGCGACGGATTCACCTGAAGGGTTGGTGAAAAATACCACGGCGCCGGAAAAACCTCTTCAGCACCATTCGGTGATTTCAACGGCACGGAGATGCATTGGGCATCCTGCAAGAGATTCGGATTGACGCGCACGCCGTAATTGAAAAAGTAGTCGGTCAGGTTCAGGTCAAGTGCCGCAGCGGTCGTCTCTCCTTTTTCGGCCAATAGCTCCTGAGGCAGATAAGCGCCATCCACCAGCCAGAAAATGCGCCCACCGTGCATCACGTACTGGTCAAGCACGTATTTGTCGGCTTCGGTGAAACGTTTCTGCGGTTCGGCAATCACCAATACTTTATACGGAGAAAGAATCTGCGCGTCCATACCAATCATGCCGCGGTCGATGCGGTAACTGCTTCCCAGTTTGTTCAAAGCATCCGACACGTAGGCATCCGGCAGTTCGCCGTGACCTTCGAGGAACGCAATGCGTGGTGGGTCTTTGCGGGTAAGCCATTGCAGCGCTTCGGTGAAGTTAAGTTCCAAAGACTCGAGCGAAGCATTCAGGTTTTCGTGGGCCGATTTGCCGGGAAGTGTTTTAAGCAAAGGTACGCGCATGGTATCTTTTCCGCAAATCATCTCTGCCCACGGGAAAACCAGTTTTTGCGTAACCTTACCCTGGCGGTCGGCCTCATTGACCGAAATGGGTTTCATTCCCCGGGCAATCAGTTTCGAGTAAATCTTTTCGCGCTGGGCTTCGGAGGTAGCCGAAGGATTGAGGTATTGGTAATAAATGGGTGCTCCCGAGTAGTTGTTGCACTCGTCAATCAGTTCACCTGTTCCGTTTTTCAGTCGGGTAAATGCTGCATTAAGTTCGCCATCCAGGTAAATATTCACCTGAACCGGCGCTGTCATACCGCCTAATAATGATTTGGTATAGGCAGACAACGAATAACGTTTCTCCGACGTTAAGTCGAAACGCATAAACACATTTCCCGATACCACAAGCAATATTGCCCACACTCCGACCTGGATAAAAAACGGCTTGCCCGCCTTGTATTTATCCAGATAAAAAGAGGTCGTTTTTGTAAAAATAAAGAACAGGGAAAGGAAATAAAAGAGGTCGCGCGTATCAATAACACCGCGTTGCAATGATTTATAACGGGCGGTCAGGCTCAACACATCCGACCACGACTGGAAGAATGAGAGTCCGGGGATGCCGCTCAACAATTCAAATCCGTAATAGAGAAAGCCATTTATCAGCAAGGCTATGATAAACGCCACCACCTGATTGGCCGATACCGATGAGGCAAAAATCCCAACCGCAGTACAAGCCGCAGCCAGCATCAGCAATCCGCCGTACGAACCCATCACCACGCCCCAATCGATATTCCCGACCGGTGTGCTAAAGACAGAAAGCAGCACAGGATGAACCACCGACAGCAGAATACCCAGCGAAACCGTAGCAAACACCGCCAGAAACTTAGCCGTCACAATCCGCCCGCTACTGATGGGACGCACACGCAGCATATCCCACGTGCCCTGCCGTTTCTCCTCGGCAAAGACGCGCATCGTGAGCGCCGGAATCAGGATAAGCAACAGTTGGGACGAGAGCTGAAAGAGATTTTCCGTCACCGCCAGCCCACCGTCAGCCAGATTGTATTCACCGGGTATGACCCACAAAAACAAAGCTAACGCCACCAGGTAAAGCCCAATCACTACGGCTCCCACCGTGGAACCAATCAGGCTGAAAAAGTCTTTTTTGAATAAGGAGAACATCGTATGGTTTTATTTTTTGTATTGTCAGAAATATGCAGCGCGCAAATTTACGGCTTTTTTGACACTGAGCGAATGTTATTTGTGCATAGGTGGCTTAGAAATGGAAAGCCCTGACAATTTTCGCAAATCATCAGGGCTTTTCAGTGGGACTCAGGTCAAATCACCCACCGGTCCACCTGCTTCAGGTAGAAGCTTATTTCGGGATACTGTTCAATGCAGGCTTTCATCTCCTTCACCACCACGTCAGCAAAACGCAGGAAAAAGTTGCGGGTCTTGACATTTAGCTCCTTTCCAATACTTTTTTCGCCAAGTTCATTCAGATAATCAGCTGCATCGCTGATGTAAAATCGTTGAATCAAAGCAAACAGCCAATACACCACCACCGAATCACGCATGGAGAGCGACACTTTGTCACCAACCTTCACGTCCTGCAATTTTTTCTTAATCAGGTTGTAGTCATTATGATGAATATACTGATGCTCATGGAAACGACGGGCAAAATCATACTCTTCGTGACAGAGGTCGATTAAATCCAGGGTCATGAAAATAAAGGGGAATGCCATCACATGATTTTCATTGATCGTGAGCGTGGCAAAATCTTCCGTCTCATCAGCATCCACCGAACGTACCACCCCGGTCTCCCGATGATAGCATACCTCCAGCGCTGCGACGCTCAATTCATCATACCCTAACTTTGGGATCAACCGCCAAAGCAAGTCGGGCACTAGTTCTTTATAGACTTTGAGATACTCCAGAAAAGTTTCATCGTCAGATTCGAACGGTTTCGTATCAAACTCAATGGAAAATGAAATCTGCGTAAGTGCATGCTGCAAGGCAAATGCTTCAAAAGTGTCAAGCGGAATATCCTGCAAATTGTTCTCATCAATTGCCAACACCTTCTGCTGTAACCGCCGAAATCCGTCGAGCAGTTTTCCCTCCAGTCGCTTGTTGGGATTTTTCTCCATCATTCCTCCCATCAAGCCTACACTAAATACTCCCACCTCACTGGCTTCAAAGCCGGTCAATGTAAAAAATTCAGTCCCTGTCTCCATACGTCATTTATTTTTATTGTTTTGGCAATGCGCCATATCTCTTTTTATACACCTGTCCGGAGTTATCCATTTCTACATATCAATCTCAAACTCCCATTTATCCACCATCTTCAGATAGGGCTCAATCTCTTCCACTTCTTCAAAATTGGCATCAATGGCTTCGATAACGGATTTGGCAAAATGAAGGAAGCTTGTCCTTAGTATTTCAAAGGATCCTTCAGGCGCCCCTTTCTCAATTTCATCCATATATTTAGCGGCATCAGTCACATAAAGCCGCTGTGCCAGGGAGAAAACCCAATATTGGATGACAATGTCACGCATCGTCATCGGGACTTCCGTATTGATTACAAGCGCCTTCATCTTCTCCTTGTATTCGTTATAGTCCTTCAGGTTAATGTATTGATGTTCGTGAATCCGCCGTCCGAAATCATATTTTTCATGATTCAGCTCGATGGCGTCAATCGTCCCAAACAGCCAGTTGTACATCAATTGGTGAAATTCGTTATAATCAAAAGCAGCGATTTCTTCGATATTATCCAGCACCAACGGCTTGACCATCTTGGTATCATAATGGTAAATATCCTCTAAAATAGTCAATCCGAAATCGTTGTATTCAAGCTGTTTGACCAGTTGCCAAAGTAATTCGGGAGCCTCTCTCCGATAAAATTGGAAAAATTCATTCTCCTCTTCATTCTCTGAGGTAAATTTCTTTTCATTCATCGAAAGCGACGTATGAATGATGGATGACTCTAACGCCGCAGTTTCGTGCCAGTCGAGTGGTACATCTACTGGATTGGTTGCATCCATAGCCAACATCTTATTTTTCAACCTGTCAAATCCCTCTTTAACAAGTCCGGAGTGGGCCAGAGTCGGATATTTACCCATTATTATCTCAGAAATGAGTACGCTAAAATGGCTGATATTCAAAACCTCTTCTCCACTGAGTACGTAAAACACATCATTTTCCATAGGATACACTTTAACTTAATTGTTCACTAATTGCAAATATGAGAAATATATTTTTTATCTCTAAATTTTTCAGCTCATTTTTTTTACCACATTAACTTTTCACCAATAGCTCTTACTCTGGCATCACCTTGTTGTTAAATTGTTTTTCTTTCCCAATTCAGCAGCGCATAGAAAAGATGACCTGCAGAAATTCTCAGGCAAAGGATATCGCAAAACAGATAGCTCATTCATCTAATTATTATTACATTTGCTTTCCTTAAAAATCTCACACACTACAATCATTAATTACTATCTATGAAAAAAACACTCCTGATGGGTTTGGCTCTCACCTGTGGTCTGGCATCACAGGCACAGAAGCAGTTCTTCAAACCCGAAAAAATGGTAGAAACCGGTGTTTACTACTATCCCGAAGCATGGGATCCGGCACAATGGGACCGCGATTTCAAGAAAATGTCCGACATGGGCTTCGAATTTACCCACATGGCCGAATTTGCCTGGGGACAGATGGAGCCGACCGAAGGCCAGTACGACTTCAAATGGCTGGATAAAGCGGTAGAACTGGCAGCCAAACACAACCTCAAGGTCATCATGTGTACTCCATCGGCTACCCCTCCGGTATGGCTTACCCGCAAATACCCCGAGATTCTGGTAGAAATGCAAAACGGTCAAACCGGCCAGCACGGCACTCGCGAACACTACTCCTGGTCAAGTGCCAAATACCGCGAACTGACCTCCAAAATGGTTGAAGCGATGGCCAAACACTTTGCCAATGACAAGCGCATCTGGGGATGGCAAATCGACAACGAACCTTCTCACTACGGCACTTACGATTACAGCCCCGCTGCACAGGCCAACTTCCGCATCTGGCTTCAGAAAAAATACAAAACTATCGACAACCTGAATAAGGCCTGGGGAACAGCTTTCTGGTCTGCTATCTACTCTGACTTCAGCCAGATTGAAATCCCGAATGAAAAACGCCTTTATTCCGGTATCGCAAGCCCTATCTCGGTGGTGGATTTCAAACGTTTCAGTGCAGATGAATGTGCAAGCTTTGTTTCCATGCAATGCAACGTTATCAAAGCAAATGTTTCCAAAGAGCAGTTTGTAACAACAAACTTTATGCACGGACATACCGACGTAGATCCTTGGCGCAATAAAGACCTCGATTTCATCTCCTACACCATGTACCCGGTAGCAGGTTATACCAAAGGCGTTGGCGACCAGGGCTTCCGTCTCGGTGACCCATGGAGAATCTCTTATGCCAATGACTTCTTCCGTCCGCTCAAAGGCGTAACCGGCGTAATGGAGCTACAGCCCGGCCAGGTAAACTGGGGAAGTTACAACCCTCAACCCTATCCGGGAGCCGTTCACGCCTGGTTGTGGAATGCTTTTGCAGGCGGACTCGACTTTATCTGTTCTTACCGTTTCCGTCAACCGTTGTTTGGCGGCGAGCAGTTCCACTACGGAATGGTTGGAACCGATGGCGTAACCGAGCTTAACGGTGGCCAGCAATACAGCCAGTTCATGAAAGAAATCCGCGAGCTGCGCAAATTGTACAAACCTAATACTCAAATGCCGAAAGAGTATGCGGCCCGCAAAACTGCACTTCTATATAATGTAGATAATGTGTGGGAAACTACCGTCCAACCGCAGACTTACCAATGGAACCAAATCACTCACGTAACCAAATGCTACAATGCCGTGAAACTTCTCTCTGCTCCGGTAGATATTGTGGGTGAAGAGCGCGAATTGAGTTCATACCCGGTAGTTATTGCTCCGGCTTATCAAATGGTGGACGAAGCATTGGTGGCTAAATGGAAGAAATACGTGGAAAACGGTGGCAATCTGGTGCTGACGGTTCGCACCGGGCTGAAAGACCGTAACGGACATTTCCGTGAATCACAGTGGGCCAGTGCCATTGTTGATTTGATTGGAGCCAAAATATCCATGAACGATATGCTTGATAATGATATTAAGGCGAAAATTTCATTTAATAGCAACACATACTTCTGGAACAACTGGGCTGACATGCTTGACCCCATGCAAGGTACCGAAACATGGGCAACTTATGCCGACCAGTTCTATGCCGGAAAAGCATCTGTTATTCATCGCAAACTGGGCAAAGGTACCGTAACCTATATCGGAACTGACACAGACGACGGAAAACTGGAGAAAGACGTGCTGAAAAAAGTCTATGAATCAGCCGGAATCACTACCAACGAACAGCCTGAAGGCGTTATGGTCAACTGGCGCGACGGATTCTGGGTTGCAGTCAATTACTCATCAAGCAACGTAACGATAAACATTCCGCAAGATGCTAAAATCATCTTCGGAACCAGAGAATTAACTCCGGCCGAAGTGGTAGTCTGGAAGTAATCATATCACAATATTTGAAAACGGGAAGTCGGCTTCGGCTTCCCGTTTTTAGTTTGCAGACAAGTATAAGTCGGACTACAATTTATAGAATAGTATAAATTCAAACAAAAGCCCATCAATAGCCGTTTTACAGTAAAAGAATCAAGTCATGAAACTGCAACAAAGACGGCTTTGGGACTATCGTGAGTTTACCCTTTCCGAAAAGGAGGTGAATATTCGGATGGAATCTCCCATGGAAGATATTGAACTGAAATTGAAGTACGAGGATTTGGGATTCGAAACGGCCTATGTTCGAAAGAAATCCCTTGGAGTTGTCTTGGCGGTTGTTATTTTCATAGGCTTGGTCATCGGTGCCCTCACTTGGAAAAGTCTGACTTTTACTACTCCCTCCTCATGGATTGTGGCAGCCAGTTCGTTTATCATATTCATTATATTTTTACTGATTGTCTATGTGGACAGAAAGCCACAAATCGTAATCAAAGGAGGCAAAGAGAGCTTCTCTGTCTTAGCCGATTCCCCCGATAAGCAGGAAGTAGATAAATTTATCCAAACCCTTCATGAAAGAATAATACAACGCATCATAGACATCGAAATCCGACCTGACGACCCGAAAATGGAGTTAGGCGCACAAAAAGAGGCTTTGGAAACCCTTCTTGACAACGAAGTCATCAGCCGGGAAAAATTTGAGGAGGTCATCAAACAACTAAAAGAAAAACAGCGATCAAAACCGGCTATCGGCTTTTAACATCTGAATAGCAACCACTTAAAAAAACGTCTTGATGACGATGCAGACAAAAATCCACCTACGGATTGTCGCATCGTCTTTTTTGTATATACATTTTCACTAAAGCATTTCGCGGTCTCGATTATTTAACTAAATTTGTGGTATTAAATATCCAAACAAAGGCCTCCAAACCGATGTTTTACCGTTGAGAAAATAAGATTGCCAAAACCACAAAAGCAGAGCTGTTCCCAGACTCTCTTTATAAATTGACTTGCGTTATGAGCAAATATCATATCATCAAAATCAGCCTGACAGTGGCGATTATCGCAGTTGTTGCCGCCGGCGCCTTTTTCGTATATCAAAAATTCGCAGACGAACATTCTGCTGCCCGCACCGACCTGATGCGTATTATCCCCGAGAATTGCGATGCATTTATAGCCATCGATAACCTGAAAGACCTCGACAGTATCAAGCAAAACTATCTCATCCAGGCTTACCTCAAGAATAAAAGCAACCCCTCCATCATCAAGACGCTCACTAACCTGCAACCCTATTTCTCCAAAGGAAACTGGTCGGGCACCGGAAACAGCCTGCATCAGATGATTATCTCTTTTCATACCTGGGAAAATGAGCACGGAGAACTGCTGCTTTTTAAAATGGCGGCCGGTGACAAAGAGAGGATTGCCGATATGCTGGACCAACACTTCAAGTCTTCATTTGCACCAATGATTGAAAAAAATGCAGGTATCGAAATCACCCACTATTACGTCACAACAGGAGTAAGTTTTCACTGCTTTTATTACAAAGGAATTTTTGCCGGTAGTTTCCAAAACCGTCTTATCGATGAAGCGATTATGCGAATTTCAACCCCCAAAGGCAAACTTGAAGAACCTGACTTTATTGATATAGCTAAAGACAGCGAAAAATCATCGTCTCTGAAATTCTTCCTCAGATTGAATGGAATTCCGCTTCATTACGGCAACACACCTGACAAAGTGGATACGCTCAACCTTACCGAATGGATAGCACCCGAACTCTCTTTCAGCAAGGATAAAGTAACAATGAGTTGTTACACCTCTCCTCTATATGAAAAGCA
The DNA here is from genome assembly GCA_030706585.1 of Bacteroidota bacterium. Taxonomy (GTDB): domain Bacteria; phylum Bacteroidota; class Bacteroidia; order Bacteroidales; family UBA7332; genus CAXXIC01. The sequence goes on along the minus strand of JAUZOF010000010.1, from coordinate 11,368 downwards.
GAATCGCCTCTGCCTGTTTATCGGTCAAAACGGTGGACAAGCATTAAACCCCGACATTATCAGTAAAAATTGTCCCGTTTGCCTTCACTACGGATTAAGTGACCGGGATCGTTTTGTACAAAATCAGGAACGTTTCTACGGTAGCCAGGAGAAAGACACCACCTTTTTTCGAAAAGATTTTATGAGCGTTGACTCCATTTTCGGGAATCACTTTGAGGGAGAAATCAACATTGCCTACTACCCTGTGCTGGTTCCTGAAAAGATTTATCAGAAAGTTCTCTTAATCAAACTGGATAATCTGAAAGATGTTGCAGAACGACTGGAATCCCTCCACGCTAAGATTGACAAGGCAAACGAGAAAATGGTTAAGCTACCGTTGAATCAAAAAGGATTTCCGGAAAAATTATACACCGGAATATTTGGACAAATCTTTTCATTGGGTGACCCGATAATCTATTGCGATACTATTCAAAATTACCTTGTGCTTTCAGGCCGTTCGGAAACAGTTGACTCCTATGTAAAGGACATCAAAAAAGGAGATAACCTGACGAAAGTATCCTGGTATCGACAAATTGCACCGGACATTGACAAAGAAAGTAATATTTGCTTCTTCGGTAAAGGCGACTCTTTTATTGAAGACCGCTACATTCTACCATTCGGATTGCCCAATTTCCTGACCGAGAATCCCTATCTATTCAGGAAAAACACGTTTTGCTTTCAATTTAACGCCGAAGAGAGTTTCATTTACTCAAATGCTGTCATAAAAGCGCTTAAACAGTAACGGATTGGCCTGCCTTATGAGGGAAATTGCTATCTTTGCATCTCAAAATTTAATGGAAAAATGGCAACAACTGAGGCAAATCAATCCACCGCAATATTACTGATTCACTGTCCCGACAAACCGGGTCTGATTGCGTTGGTAACAGACTTTATCAACGCAAATGGGGGTAATATTATCTACCTCGACCAGCACGTAGACCGTACTGAAGGGGTATTTTTTATGCGTGTAGAATGGGAACTGGAAAACTTCGTAATTCCCCGCGATAAAATCAATGAATACTTCGGCACGCTCTACGGGCAGAAATATGACATGGATTTCCGACTCTACTTCAGTGATGACACGCCCCGCATGGCCATTTTCGTTTCCAAAATGTCACACTGCATCTACGACCTGCTTGCACGCTACACTGCCGGTGAATGGAATGTTGCTATTCCGGTCATTATCAGTAATCACCCGGACTTGCAGACGGTAGCTGAGCGTTTTGGCATCGAATTTCACTGTTTCCCGATTACCAAAGACACAAAAGCCGAACAGGAAGCGCTTGAAGTTGAGCTATTGAAAAAGCACAAGATTGACTTCATCGTTTTAGCGCGTTACATGCAAGTGGTTTCTCCAAACTTTATCAAGCAATACCCGAACCGAATCATCAATATCCACCACTCATTCCTGCCTGCTTTCGTAGGTGCAAAACCTTACCATGCAGCTTTCGAACGTGGTGTAAAACTAATTGGCGCTACCAGCCACTATGTAACCAGCGACCTCGATGCCGGTCCGATTATCGAACAGGACATCGCCCGTATCTCTCACAAAGACACGGTGAAAACCCTGATTCACAAGGGACAGGATTTGGAGAAAATCGTTCTCTCCCGTGCGGTGGAAAAACACATTGAGCATAAGGTATTGACCTACAAAAACAAAACGGTTTTATTTAATTAATCCTGAGAGTCGAATATTCCGATTCATCAAGAACTTACCCAAGAATGAAAGTTGCAATTTTAAACTATAATGCCGGTAATATCTATTCTGTAAACTATGCGTTGAAACGCTTAGGCATAGAGGCTGTGATTACCGACAACAAAGAGGAGCTTCAGTCGGCTGATAAAGTAATCTTCCCCGGTGTAGGTGAAGCTGAAACCACAATGAATTACCTCCGCCAACATCGTCTGGACGAACTGATTGTGAATCTCAAACAGCCCGTTATGGGCATCTGCCTTGGGATGCAACTGATGTGCCGCCATTCGGAAGAAGGAGATGTGGACTGTCTGAATATCTTCGATGTAGATGTAAAACGATTCATTCCACAAAAGCACGAAGATAAAATTCCTCATATGGGTTGGAACAGCATCTACAACCTAAACGACAAGATGTTCCCGAAAGAGCTGGAAAACGAATTCGTCTATTTCGTTCACAGTTTCTATGTTCCGGTAAATGATTTCACAGCTGCCACAACGGATTATATTCAGCCATTTAGCGCAGCTTTGCAAAAAGACAATTTCTACGCTTGCCAGTTCCACCCTGAAAAAAGTGGGAAAGTAGGTGAAGCCATTTTGAAACAATTTATCTCCCTATAATCAAATGATTGAACTCGTTCCCGCAATAGATATTATCGAAGGAAAATGCGTGCGTCTGACGCAAGGTGACTATAACCAGAAAACCGTTTACAACGAAGACCCTCTTGAGGTTGCCAAAATGTTCGTTGACAATGGACTGAAACGCCTTCACCTGGTTGACCTTGACGGAGCTAAAGCTCAGCACATTGTCAATTACAAAGTCCTTGAACGCATTGCCAACCGGACAAACCTTATCATTGATTTCGGTGGAGGCCTGAAAACGGATGAAGACCTCGAAATTGCATTCAACTCTGGTGCAAAAATGGTAACCGGTGGTAGTATCGCAGTAAAGAATCCGGATGTTTTCAGTTCCTGGTTGGAAAAATTCGGTCGTGACCGTATCATTCTTGGCGCTGATGTGAAAGACAATAAAATTGCAGTGAGCGGCTGGAAAGAAGAAACAGACTTGCAGCTGAATGACTTCCTGAAAAGCTATGTAGATAAAGGTATTTACAAAGTAATCAGTACCGACATCAGCAAAGACGGAATGCTCCAGGGCCCTGCCACAGAACTTTACAAGCAAATGATGGCTAATTTTCCTGAATTGTATATCATTGCCAGTGGAGGTGTAAGTGGCATTGAAGATATCGAGAAACTAGACGAAGCAGGCGTACATTCGGTAATCTTTGGAAAAGCCATTTACGAGGGAAGAATCAATCTTAGAGATCTTAGACGATTTGTATAGAAAACTTCCCCTAAACCCTCCAAAGGAGGGGGATATATTCTGCTCATTATCTTATTTTGAATCTATAATAATCTAATAATAGCACCCTCATTCTCCTCCCCTTCTGGGAGGCCGGGTGGGGTCTTCATACTATGTTAGCAAAACGAATTATACCTTGCCTCGACGTCAAAGACGGAAAAACCGTCAAAGGTGTCAACTTCGTGAATTTCCGCGATGCCGGTGATCCGGTAGAATTGGGTAAAATGTACAGTGATCAGGGAGCTGACGAATTGGTTTACCTTGATATTACAGCTTCGCACGAAGGTCGCAAAACATTTACCGACATAGTAAAAAACGTAGCGGCAGAGGTAAGTATCCCTTTTACCGTTGGTGGCGGAATCAATGAGTTGAAAGATGTGGATCGCCTCCTGAATGCAGGGGCAGACAAAGTCTCAATCAATTCATCGGCACTACGCAATCCCGACCTGATCGGTGAAATTGCAAAAAACTTCGGTACTCAGGTTTGCGTAGTGGCGATTGATGCAAACTTCGAAGCAGATGGTTCCTGGCGTTGCTACCTCAACGGTGGGCGCGTTCCTACAGATCGTGAACTTTTCACCTGGGCCAAAGAAGCAGAAAATCGTGGAGCCGGGGAAATCCTGTTTACCAGTATGACTCACGACGGGGTGAAAGAAGGTTATGCCAATGATGCACTTCGCCGTTTAGCTGAGGAGCTTCACATTCCGATTATCGCATCAGGCGGTGCAGGAAAAAAAGAGCACTTCCGGGATGCATTCGAACTGGGTAAAGCTGATGCAGCACTGGCAGCGAGTGTATTCCATTTCGGAGAAATTCCAATGCACGAATTGAAAGAATATCTGCGCCAGAGCGGTATTGTAGTCAGATTGTAATCAGATAGCTTTATCGGTAGAATTCTCCAGCCATGCAATTTAAAGATTGAAACAGCGTTTAAAATAGAAAAAGAACTCATGAAGCTTCTCAAATATATTTTGACAGGACTTTTTCTGACTGCCTTAGGTGAGATTTCAGCCCAGAATTTTATGGACCAGAACCAACCGATGGTGGACTTTAAACGGTTACACTTCGGATATCTGGTCGGTTTAAATTCTCAGGATCTTCATTTTTCACACACGGGAATAGATCAAAATGGAAACAAGATTTATGCTGAAATACCGAGTTATAGTCCGGGATTTACAGTTGGATTAGTTGGCGATCTAGCTCTAACTCAATATTTCAACCTGAGATCAGTTCCTTCTTTACATTTTGGAAGTAAAGATCTTGTTTACAATAATCAATCAGGTGTGACACTGGGTAAAGAGTCTATAAAATCCAATTATCTGATGCTTCCTCTGGAGTTGAAATACTCTTCGTTGAGATTAAATAATTCCAGACCTTATCTAATGTTTGGTGGAGCTGCTGCTTACGATTTGGCCAGCAAAAAAGACCCGGAGGATTTGATTCGGTTGAAGAAGCTGAACTACTTTCTGGAAATCGGGATCGGTTGCGACTTATACTTTGAGTATTTTAAACTGAATCCAGAACTGAAACTCTGCATTGGATTGAACAATGTACTGGATAAGGACAGACCAGAATTATATGATGATGCAGGGAAACCGTTGCAAAACCTTCAATATACCAATGCGTTATCAAAAGTAACTTCAAATATGATTGTCCTTTCTTTCTTCTTTGAATAAAACAAATAACCGCAATAACGAAAAAGAGTGACTTTGTCTCAACCGATTCAAAGTCACTCTTTTTTATTTTACCATCGCCTTATAAATGGCTTCCTGAATTAGCGTCCGGGTATCCATTTGGCTGAGCTTCTTGTTCCAGCTGTGGGGATAAACCCGATTGGAAAGAAAAATATAAATCAGTTTATTCTCCGGATCCACCCAAAAACAGGTGCCGGTAAATCCGGTATGACCGTATGTAGAAAGTGGCGCCGAATCACCGGTAGGGCCATTACTCGGCTTAACCGGATTGGGTTTGTCAAAGCCCAGGCCACGACGGCTATCCGAACTTTTCATTTGGGTAAACATGCGGCAGGTTTCACCCGAGATAAGTTGCTCTCCACCATAACTACCTTCATTCAACCACATTTGGCAAAGCTTAGCTAAGTCATTGGCATTTGAAAATAATCCGGCATTTCCTTCTACTCCCCCTGCCAAAGCAGCCGTTTCATCGTGCGGATAACCGATAATTAATTGGTGACGGAAAAACTGATCATTCTCCGTCGGTGCAATTCTAAGCTTATCTATACGGGTCAGTGGCAAATAACCTATCGATGAAGCTCCCAGTTTTGAATACAGATTCTTAGTCAGGAGGGTATCCAGCTTTTGCCCTGAAACATTCTCAACCATCATCCGTAACAACATGAAGTTCAGGTCGCTATATACATATTTTTCTTTGGAACCTAATTTCGTTTTCAACAACCGCTGCATCATCTCTGCATGAAATACCGGATTAAGGTAAAAATGGTCTGCTACCTGTACGGTATGGTTTGGTCCCGCCGTTTCAGATACCAGGTCGGTCTTAAATTTTAGATTTTCAGGAGCAAAAGCATCGTCATCCACCTGAATCGGATAGCGGGTAGTTTTTTGCTTGCTTATCAATTCTCCTTTATAGCTTTTCGGATCAAACAGCATATGGCTGAACGGTAAATAAGCCGGTAATCCTGATTGGTGGAAAAGAGCATCCCGGACAGTTATGTTTGATTTATCCGAACCTTTAAGAGCAGGAATAAATTTTCCCAATTTGTCACGCAATACATATTTTTCCTGATCATATAGCAGCATCATTGCCGGAACAGTAGCAGTCGCTTTTGTAACGGAAGCCAAATCGTAAAGGTCTGAATTCGTTACCTCGTGCGTATTGGCATAGTCAAAATAGCCGTAGGATTTATTAAATACGACTACGCCATCTTTTGCGACCAACACCTGACATCCGGGAATTGCCTGGTTGCGAATCGCATCATTGACTACTGTATCAATCAGGTTAAGCTTCTGCGAATTCATACCTACTGTTTCAGGTAAGTCATAAGACAAACGGCATTTTTCACTCTTTTGACCAGCCCCATATGCATACAGGCTATCAGCAGTTACCGGCAAAACTCCTTCTGCTTCTACCCCACCAAACAATAACTGCATAGAATAACTTCCTGCCAATACGGTGTTTTCATAAGCGAGTAAAACGCCACGTGCCTTTGCCACCGGTTCTTCATATTGCTCCAGTTTATACGGAGAAGTGAAGAAGGTCAATATCATCTGATTATTCCTTCCCAGGGAGTTGGTGATTTGCTTAAGACGGGCCGGATAATCGGAGCGGTCTGTATAAACTCCAACTATGATAATGTCGAACTGCTTAAGATTTTCAATGATTTGCGCCAGCTTTTCCTGTTTCGTATCATCGGTGATAGAAAACAAAGTAGTCTCAGCATAATTCTTTGACATATTCTGGAATGTCGTATTCTCTTCGCCCAAAGCCACAACCGCAATACGATTTTGGTCCAGATTCTGAAGCGGAATAATGTGCTTTTTATTCGACAATAACGTTAGTGACTTTTTCGTCAGTTTGCGGTTTACCAAATCCGCCTCACGACTATTCAGCCTTGGAGTTAGCCGGTACAGGTCAATCGGCTTGTATTCATTCAGTCCGGCAACATATTTATAAGCGAGAATTTTCTTGCATTTCTCCTCAATAACGGATTGTTTGATCGTTCCGTTATCCACGGCTTTCCTTACAGCATTGAACTCCTCAACCGGATTTGAAGGACTAAGCAGGACATCAATTCCGGCAAGCAATGCCTTTACACAAGCGCTTTCTCCTCTTGGTACAATTGCTTTCATCACCAAAGCATCGGAAAAAACCAAACCATCAAATTCCAATTCATCTTTTAGTAAATCTGTTACCACATTGTGTGACAAAGATGCGGGTACGGTATCTTCATCAATTGCCGGAAGATACAAATGACCTACCATCATGCCGGCGTATCCTTTCTGAATATATTTTTTAAAAGGATAAAGCTCCAGGGAATCCAAACGGGAAAGACTCAGATGTAGCGTCGGCAATCCTAAATGAGAATCTACGGAAGTATCACCATGACCAGGAAAATGCTTTCCAACGGATATAATTCCTGCACTCTCCAAACCACGTGCATAAGCCAGGGCTGCATTGGTTACTTTCTGTCGGTTTTCACCGAATGAGCGGATATTGATAACCGGATTGTTGGGATTGTTATTGATATCAAGCACCGGAGCAAAGTTGATATGAATCCCCATCGCCTTGCATTGCTGCCCCACCAGTCGCCCGTATTCGTAAATAGAGTGCAGGTCCCCTCCTGCCCCAAGGGCAATATTCTTCGGGAAACGGGTTGTCCCTTCGATACGCATGGAAAGCCCCCATTCCCCATCCAGAGAAATTAAAAGCGGAATCCGGGCCTGCGACTGAAGATAATTAGTCAGTTTCGCCTGTCCCTCAACGGTAGCTTTGGAAAAAAGGACACCACCAATCTTCTGATTCTTCACCAGATTGGCAAGTCGTTCCTGATAAGATTTGGTTTGGGTTACATCAGCCGTAATCATAAACAACTGTCCGATTTTTTCTTCGAACGTCATGGATGAAAATACGGAATCAACCCATTGTTGCAGTTTTCCGTCTTTCATGGCTTTGGCCAATAATCCGGGAGTAACCGCATGGGTGTTTAAACCAATTAGAAGAAACGTTAGTAGAGAGACGGCAATTCTTTTTATCATTATCAATAGAAAATATTTTGTTTTGCGAGCCTATCCTTTCCGGCCCAGCTCTATAACTTCGAGGTCTTTGAATTCACCATTATCAATGGTAAACCGGACCAGTGTGCGCTGTACATGAAAGCCATACTTTCCCGCAGCTCCCGGATTGATATGGAGAAGATTCAGCTTCGGGTCAAACTTTACCTTCAGTATGTGGGAATGACCACAGACGAAAAGCTTCGGTGGATTTTGGAAAATCTCCGGCATTACCTCGGGTGCATATTTGCCCGGATAACCTCCGATGTGAGTAATCCAGACATCAGCGCCTTCGAGCGTGAATCGCTGGTCTTTGGGGAACATACGGCGAATCTGTTGTCCGTCGATATTTCCATAAACGGCTCGCAACGGTTTGATTGCAGCCAACCGATCGGCAACCTCTACGGAACCGATATCACCTGCGTGCCAGATTTCATCACATTCCCTGAAATAATATTCGTATTTGTCATCCCACCACATGTGGGTATCGGAAAGCAATCCAATCCGTACCATCAGAATGCGTTGATGGTTTGGCAAAGGGCTGCCAGGCGGGTCAATACGCCTTCAAGCAGATCAAGCTGAAGCATGTTTGCTCCGTCCGATTTGGCATTCTGGGGGTCAGGATGCGTTTCCATAAAAAGGCCATCGACCCCAACGGCAACACCTGCGCGGGCGATGGTTTCGATGAGTTGTGGTTTGCCACCGGTTACACCACTGGCCGAATTGGGTTGTTGCAACGAGTGGGTCACATCCAGTATCACTGGGTAACCAAAGCTTTGCATCTCAGGAATACCGCGGTAGTCCACAATCAGGTCATAATATCCGAAAGTCGTACCGCGGTCAGTCAGCATCACATTAGGATTACCTGCATCCACTACTTTTTGTGCAGCAAACTCCATAGCAGCCGGGGAAAGGAACTGACCTTTCTTAATGTTGACACAACGTCCGGTCTCGGCAGCAGCAATCAGCAGGTCTGTCTGACGGCAGAGGAAAGCGGGAATCTGAAGTACATCAACGTACTCAGCCGCCATCTTTGCCTCATCTGCCGAGTGAATATCCGATACTACCGGAATACCGAAGGTCTCACTCACCTTGCGCAAGACCTTCAACGCTTTTTCATCGCCGATTCCGGTAAAGGAGTCGTTCCGTGAACGGTTTGCCTTGCGGTATGACCCTTTGAAAACGTAGGGAATATTCAGCTTATCGGTGATTGTAACGATGCGTTCGGCTATTTCCATTGCCATGGTTTCGCCTTCGATTACGCACGGTCCTGCAAGGAGGAAAAAATTATTGGATTCTTTGTGTTTCAGATTTAATGATGGATACATGGTGTAATTTGAGTATGTGGTTTGTTTATTAATACTATATATTGGATACTAATGCAATTGCTCTTAGGAATTCCCCTCCTCGGAGGGGTTAGGGGTGGGTTCTTGTTTTAAGTTTTGAATCCACGATTCAATTGTCCTAAGAACATTATTCATGTTATGCTTAACCTCAATATCGTCAAAACGCAAAAACGTTACCCCTTCTTTTTCAATTTCTTTTTGCCGAATCCGGTCTTCTTCATATTTAAAGTCGTGACTATCGCCATCAATTTCAATTGCTAACATTAATTCTTTGCAATAAAAATCGACTATGTAATTAAGCATGGGGCGTTGTCTGTCAAAATCCATACCTAACATTCTCTTCTGTTTCAGCTCGTCCCACAACAACACCTCCGAAAGAGTCATATTCTCCCGAAGCTGTTTAGCCAAAACTTTCAAGTTTGGATTATATGGAATGATTTTTCTTCTCATAGATTATATGTAAATCAGTTTAGAGTATCAGAATTCCCCTCCTTGGAGGGATTAGGGGTGGGTTTTGTGTAATATTTACCCACCCCCAAACCCCTCCAAGGAGGGGAGTTTCCGTCCATTGAGTTTCTGCAAAGATTCGCCATGGGTAGAGACGCGATTTATCGCGTCTGCGCACCTGATGCAAGCAATCCCTTCACCCCCTCAATCTTCTCCTCCATCGGCATAAAGGCATCGAGCCAGTGAATTGTAAATCCGCGGCGTTCCATGCCCCGAAACCAGGTCATTTGCCGTTTGGCAAACTGATGGATGGCGATTTCAAGCTGGGAAAACATTTCATCAAATGAGATTTGCCCGGTCGCGTAAAGCGTCAGATATTTGTATTCGAGGCCGTAGTAAATCAGGTCTTCGACCGGAATTCCGGAATCAAGCAATCGCTTCACCTCATCGACCATCCCGGCATCAAGACGACTCTTTAGGCGACGGGAGATTTTTTCACGGCGAGCTTCCCGGTCAATGTCCACACCGATAATCAGGCTATTGATAGGGGCAAATTCATTCACATCGGGAGCCTGATGTAGATAATATTCTTCGATTTCAATGGCACGGATAGCACGTTTCACCGTATCTACATCGGTGGTATTGTGAAGGTCTTTATATTGCTTCAGCATTTCGGTGAGTTGCTCCAGAGAGTAGCCGCTCAGGCGTTCGCGCAATTCTGTATTCTCAGGAACAGCCAGCAGTTTATACCCTTTCAGCACCGACTCGATATACATGCCGGTTCCTCCGCACAAGATAGGCAATTTCCCTTTTTCCCTGATTTGGGAAAATGCTTCGGCAAAGTCGTGCTGAAACTCAAATACGTTATACTTCTCCCCCGCATCGCAAATGTCGATCAGATGATGTGGAATTGGCTTTCCATTGACGGTGTAATCCTCAAGGTCTTTCCCCGTACCAAGGTCCATTCCGCGATATACCTGGCGCGAATCGGCACTGATGATTTCCGTGTCGAGGTCATAAGCCAGTGCGGTAGCGAATGGCGTTTTTCCCGAGGCGGTCGGGCCCAATATGGTGATGAGTTCGTATTTTTCCATAATAAAAAAGTCCTGAGCCTCCCTTGTTTTGGAAGCTCAGGACAAAATTACGAATATCAGTCTGTTTAGAACCCGAAATTGTCTATCTTTTTCTCAAACTTTTGTGCATCTTTCGGCTTTTTAGCCTTCACCTGCACGCTGTTTCCCTCCACATAGATGGCTTGGTAAGGGCGAACCGGACAGATGGATTCGCATCCACCGCAACCGATACAGAGGTCGGGCGTCACCTGCGGAATAGTCAGTCCGTTTTTGTAGGGAATCATGTGAACAGCTTGCGTCGGGCAGTGTTCGGAGCAAGCACCACAATCCTTTTCGTCGGTATATACCACGCACTTGTGTTTGCGGAAATGAGCGATCCCCATCTGCGTGACGCGCTTCTCCTCGACAGCCAGCTTCGTCAAAGCACCGGTCGGACAAACCTCAGAGCATATTGTACAATCCTGATTGCAATATATATGCGTGGAGAAAGCCAATCGCGGCTGCATAATCCCGCTGATACCGTATTCAAGGGCAGCCGGTTTGAGCACATGCATCGGGCATTTGCTCACACAGAGCTGACAGCCGGTACATTTGGTATTGAAATGTTCGAGATGGCCGGCTCCCGGAGGCATAATGGGTTTGCGGGAAAGGATCTCGTCT
>JAUZOF010000001.1 GCA_030706585.1 Bacteroidota bacterium | reverse complement strand
ATGCAGGAACAATTGGGTATATTACTTTAGTAAATGGATATTTAGACGGTGTCGCTGCGACGAATAATTTGGTTCGTATCGTACCTAAAAAGACAAGTGCTAACTATTATATATATGCTTTTTTAAAAACGCAACAAGGTCAGGCTATATTAAAAAGTTATGAATATGGATCTGTCCAAAAACATATTGACAATAATCAAGTTAGTCAAATTAAGATTCCAATTCTTCCAGAATATGAGGTCATAACTAACAAGATGTATGAATATTTGAGAAAGACTACAGAAGCATGTAATAAAGAAAACCAAGCCATACAACTTGTAGAAAACGAAATAGAACAATGGCAACACTGATACAAGCTAAACACAGCAAAGGAGCAGTAAACGCGGGAGAAGAGCGTTTACTGAAATTTCTGGAAGTAAACCTTCCGGATAACTACTACATTGTTTCCAATGTGGAATTTGCCAATTCCACGCCACAAGGTCAGGTACAATACCTCGAATACGATTGTTTGGTGGTAACTCCTCATGCCTTGTATCATATCGAAAACAAAGACTGGAGTGGTCGTCTCGAAGGCGACGACACTACCTGGTACCTGAACGGAAGTGAAAAGCCCAATCCCTTGAAAACGGTTCGCTTTAAAACTTCCGTGTTGGCCAGTAAACTGAAAGCCCACAACCCGTCGTGGGCTACCGCATGGATTGCTTCACTCCTCACTTTATCTCACCCTCGCCAGAACAAGAAAATGCTGTGGGGCGATTGTGAGAAAGCCTCTTACTTATTAGACAATAAGTTGATTGATTTTATTTGCAATCCCAATGCGGTCAGAAAACCTGCTGATAGCATTGCTGATATTTATGCGCAGATAAGCGAATTTGTAGCGGGCATATCCACTCCCCGCGAACCCAAAGACCGGAAAGAAATTGTGGGTTACGATATTATCGAAACCCTGGCCCTGGATAAATGTTATTCCGAATACCTTTGCAAAACCAAAGGCATGATAACAGCCAACAAAGTCCGGGTAAAAGAATACATACTTGATTTAGTAGGTCTAAGTCCTGCCGAACGCGACAAACGGGCACTGCAAACCAAAAACCAACAAATGGCACTTGCCAAAATGCAACGCTGCCCCTTTATCCTGAATGCGCAATTTATTCTGGATGAAGAAAACAATCGTTTCTATGAAATCACAGACTTTCTGGATGAAAACTCATTGCGTGCAGAACTTCGCCGTAAAACATTTACCCAGGAAGAAAAGCTGAGTATAATATTCAACCTGATTGAAGCCTTGCGTGTAGCTCATAAAGTGGATGTATTTCACCGGGATTTGAATCCCGAAAATATTTACCTCACAAGCGGCTGTGCGGCATTAGCTAACTTTGGCAAGGCCTATTTTGCCGACCACAGCGAAATGGGTTACACCGTTGCACCTACGCTCAACGAGTCAAATGCCACCGCCTACAACGCACCGGAAATGCTGGTCAAAGATGCTTCCCGTGCAAGCGATATTTATTCCATGGGGGTATTGATCTATGAACTATTCACGGGCAAATTACCATTCTCCTCTCCATACGAACTCAACAAATTAGGTGGAAAATTGACGCCTGAACTAATGCCTACCGCAGTAAAAGTGGGAACACCGGCATGGTTGGACGAATTGTGTATGAATACCATTCTTTGGGACGATACACAACGCTGGGATAGCATTGAAGAACTGGATAACTTTTTGAAATACCAGATTTCTACTTCGCATGTGGCCACCACACAGCAAACAGCACAGATTGTGTACGAGGAACTAAAACCCGGTTTACGCATTGGTGACTTTACCCTATACAATCAATTAGGCAAAGGTGGTTTCTCTATTGTTTTTAAAGCCAAACACAATATACAGAGTAAGGATTATGCGATAAAAATATTCAACGAAAGTATAAGTGTACAAACAGTTATCGACGAATACAATGCCCTGGCTGATTTGTCGAACCCTTATATTGTAAAATTCATTACCAACGGAACTCTTCCCAATGGTCAGTTTTACACGCTCATGGAGTTTCTGGATGGGAACAACTTACAGGAATATACCAGAGGCGATTTAAAGCTACCACTTACAATTATATACCAACTGGCTACCGAAATACTCACGGCTTTGGTTTGCTTACAAAAACAGACTCCAAACCCTATTTATCACAGGGATATTAAGCCACAAAACATAGTCTGGGATAAACAGGAACGGTTTGTATTGGTTGACTTCAATGTAGCCACCGCCGAAGAAAATGACAAAAACTTTGTGGGTACTAATCCTTACCTGGCACCGGATCTGCAACAGGATAATAAAGTGAACTGGGACAGTTCAGCCGACTTATTTGCGCTGGGAATCACCTTGTACGAATTAGTGTGTCACTCCTATCCCTGGAGTGGAGGTATGAAAATGCCACGGATGGGAATAGCTCCCGAACCCATTCAACATTACAACGAAACGATTTCCGATACTTTTGCAGCATTCATTCTGAAAGCAATCAACTGTAAAAAAGGGGAAAGATTCAATTCGGCTCAGGAAATGTTGGATGTTCTTACGAGTATTGGTGTTGATAATCTGATCAAAAAGGACGAAATTGCAACACCGGGTGAAGTTATTCTGGCAGGCAAAGACGATATCACATTTGTGGAGTATTTGAATTCACTGTATAGTCAAAGCCGTTACGGCAATGCGGGGACACGAGCTGGATTCAATTCCAGTGCTTTTGACGACATTACCTATACAAAGACCAAATTGGATACCGAACTGCTGAGTGCAATACTAAAAGGAAAATATCGGTTAGTCATTATTACCGGGAATGCCGGCGATGGGAAAACGGCATTTATCAAACAAATTGAAAAAGAAGCTTCCTATGTTGAACGATTTTCAAACCGCAACGGGGCAAAGTTTCAAATCAATGGCCTGGCTTATCAAAGTAATTACGATGGTTCGCAGGACGAAGAAGATAGGGCAAACAACGAGGTTTTATCCGATTTCTTTCAACCCTTTGAAAACACAACAGATTATAGCAGCGTAAACGAAGGAAGAATTATTGCGATCAACGAAGGTCGTTTGGTCGACTTTCTGGAAACTTCCGATAAGTTCCGGGGATTGTCCGATATCATTGACCAATACTTTTACAACAGCGGGCATGCCGACTTACCGGATGGCTTGATGATTATCAATTTGAATTTACGTTCAATAACTGCGAAAAGCAACGGAGGTGAAAGTTTGTTCCGCTCGCAAATCAAATTACTCACAAAGCCTGTGCTTTGGAGTAAATGTAATACATGTTCACATGCTGAGCATTGTTTCATAAAATACAATGTAGATACCTTGACTGATAGCGCAGCAGGTGATGAAGTAATTAATAGGTTGGAATGGCTGATGCGCACAATAAGCTACAAGCGGGAACTTCATGTTACCATGCGCGATTTACGCTCATTTCTGGCGTATCTGATTAGTCGGGATTGTAATTGCAATGACATTTCGGAGTTATACAAGAGATACGAAAATGAACCTGAAAAATACTGGCAATATTACTATTTCAATATTACGTCTCAAGATGCCGAAAAATCAAACGATAGATTAATATCACTGATCAGAGAGGCTGACATTTCGCAGGTAGCCTTACCGGCTATTGACAGGGATTTATATTTTGGGCTTCATGCGCCAAAAGACTATTTGAATTTCTCAGATCGTCCGATTGATTTATTGGATGCCTTTAATGCTCAAAAGCTGTTGCTACCGGCCTACGATTTAAAAGATAGAATCCTGGAACAAATGAAACTTCGTCACCGCACATACGTGCGTCACCAGTATTTCGAAGGTAAATTTGAATTTAAAAAGCGCTTACCTTATCAATCCTTGGAAGAGTTCCATACCCTGCTAACCAATACGCAGGATAATGAACAGGACATTGAGAGTGCAAAACAAAGTTTAGCTCAGGCTATTTCTATCAGTGAGGGTTGTTCCGAAAGTGGATTGGCAAACAACTTCCTGCTGTTAAAGTCTTCTCGTATAAATGACCCGATTAGTCAAAGTTTCAGAAGATTCTCTTTAAACGAGTTTGAGCTATTTGTAAATAAAACAGATCACCTCATTCAATACATTGAATACGAAAGCGATAGTTTGATATTTAGGAACAAGGAAGACGACTTTATTTCCCTGACAATCTCCCTCGATTTGTACGAGATGTTGTATTTTATCAAACAGGGTTTTAGCCCTTCTATCAACGATATGAGAGGAAGATTTATTGAATTACAGGTATTTAAAAACCTGCTGGAAAATAAATCCTACAACGAAGTGCTGGTGACAAAGAATAATAAATCATTCTTTGTGATTTCACTCGAACAAAAAACAAATAAACTAACAATTGCTCCATTAAACTGATACAACCATGGCAATACGTTTAGATAAAAACGAAGCTATTTTCCGTAACGAACTGATTCTGGCTGCCGATGCTAAATCGGTGAATCTGGACAATACGCTTACAAACCTGTTTATGCTTATCCGGAACAATGGAGCAAGGATTAACATGAGAGTGAAAAGGGAACATACCTTTCAATCGTTGATTGAATATATGGAAAACCTCGAAACCCATGGAAATATGGTCGGACTTTCAGAACATAAAGAGGCTGCGGAAGACTGGCTACGTTGCAATTTGGTCAATCTGGTGTTTAGAGGGAATATCGTAAAAGAAAAAATATCTTCGCTTCGTCCAGTTCACCTCGAAAGCTTTCGCATTCGTAACATTGCCCAGACCCGTGATTACAATTCCTCCGATCAGGTATTTTTGATGCTTCGGATGAAACCGGAAATTATGGAAAGCCTGAAAGAATACCTCTCCAAAGGCTGGGATAATGTCACAAAAAATATTTCCAAGAATCAAAAGTTGGATGTAGATAGCGCTGGTATTCTTCAATTGATAAAGAATATTCAGATTGATCCGAAATCAAGTGCTCAATTGAAAAATGTGCGTCCTCTGCTCGAAGAACAGGCAAATCTTTTTTGTGATGATATTCTCCGTTTACTGGTTTACAAAGACTCTATACCCCGGAATGTTTTCATTGAATACCTGCGTACTTTGATTGGATTTCATTTATCTCTTTACACTCAAAAAGCAATATATCTCTTACCTAAAATGGTAAAAGAAGGAACCCGAAATGTGGAAGATGATTTTTCCCTGATCGTGGATGTAACTGATAACTTTGAAAGTCGTGTTTCTCGCTTCGCCTGTGAGGATATGGAAAGAACAATCAATGGTCTGTATGAATTTTTCAAAGCTTCTTTCGAGATCAATGCTGTGCAGAAAAGATATGAAACCACCATGCCGGCTGTGGATTCTGTTGATCAGTGGCTGTCTATTTTAAAAAACAGACCGGATAACTTCGATAGCTATTACGAAAACAAATTCAATGTTATTCTCGATAAATTTAAACCGGAAGAGGAAGAAGATAAAAAGAACTTATTGGATTGTGTGATGTATGAGGACACCTTTTTCGATAAGTATGTGATGACTTTACTCAAAGCAAAAGGAGCATATCAGTATCGCTATTATCAGCAATTTCTGGATGCAATTTCCATGAAAAACACCGACTATGGATTCTTAGCAGATGGAAGAAGCCGTAAACACCCACGTAGAGCAGTTATCGGTTCCCGTCTTCTTGAAACCTTAGTGCAAATTCTGGTTTTAGAACCTGCAACGGGTGGTTTTTCCTCGCGTTCATTATCAATTGATGAGCTGATTGCGAAACTTCGTTCTAGGTATGGAATTGTCATAAATGGGCTGAATGAATCAAGGTTCAACGATGCTGATTTAGAAACCCACCTGGCATTTAAGGAAAACGTAGATGCATTCAAAACCAAATTACGTCAAATAGGCTTCTATACTGATTTAAGTGACGCTTATATTCTACAAAAAATCAGACCACGTTATAAATTCAAAGCATAATGGAAATATCAGAACTTTACTATCAGCTACTTCTCTCTCTCATAGTTGAAGAATACAAAGCAGAACTCACAAGTGCGAAACCCGGCCATTGCATGAAAATAACGGGTCTCTCTATGCGTGAACTAAATCCTTTATGCAGTCAAATTCGTGTCTTGGAAGGTGAGCTTCAAACCTATATTTTGTCTGACGATATGCAGGGGGATGAATACATTAGTGCCAACAAATTAATTGAATTACGAAATAATGACGAGTTTCCATTATTGGTACTGATTCCTTCGAACAGTCGAACTTCTACTGAAGACTCCTATGGGAATGCGACATTCAAGAATCTTGCAATAGAGCATTTGGACACAAAACTATTAAGTGTTTTAAAAGCTGAAATTCCGATTGAGATAAAACCAATCGTAAATGAAATTTTCGATTATCTGAAAATTCAGAATCTCAGACAGGCTCAATATCTGCAATATCTGTTATTCCTGAAACTAAACAATTGGAAAAAAGTAGCTATCGGGGATGGATTAGCCACCTTTGCGATCTTACCCGATGACAAAATCAGTACAGATATCAATCAGCTCAGACAACGATTACTTTATAATCTAAGATGTGTAGATATATTAAGCGACTTCTCTAAACCAATCCCTGACAGGATTAAAGATTTACCGGTTGAACCGAATTCAATCCAAAATCGCTTAACTTATTTGCTAAGAACTGAAAATCAAATAAAAAGTAAAGGAGATATCTGTCAGGCAGTATTGACAAAATATCCTGATTTAAACTTCAGCAACTGGTCAGTACCTGACTTCGACACGCCACACGACCTGCATGTTTTTGTTGATAAAATAAGCTCGAATGAAATCAGAACACAGGATGGTGACTTTACCTTGACCATTCCACGCGACAAAACAGTAAAAGTAAAAATACGGATCTCTACTAAACCGGCTCCCAAGGACTTCAAAGAGCTAAAGTCATTTAGAATTGTATTAATGGCTATCGATGGATGGTATCCTGTATTTGATGTAAAGAAAACAAAAGTTACGGAAAATGCCCGTAATTATAGGGATATCACCATGGAGTTCTCTGAAACAATGGTGGAAGAAGGTTCTTACTTTTTCCGTGTCTTTGCCGAAGATGAAAATGGGGGTATTTTAAACACACAGGATAATTATGCTCTTCCTGAATTTGAAGATTTGTGGAATTTGCAAAAAAAACAGAACCCGGATCTTTCTCATGAGGACTTTGAAAGTTTAAATCTGGCCAAAAGAACAAATGATTCGGAGGACTTCTATATTAACTTTGGTGAAATACCTGAAGGTGGAGAAGTAGAACCGCACCGAAAAGACAAGCTCGATAATGTTCTACAGGCTTATTTCAGATTCCGGATTGAGCAACTTCGAAACAACAATGAATTATTAATACCCGAACCAATTGACAACACGGCAGTCTGGCTCAAAGGTACTGATTTAGGACTTGTAAACACCTTTCATATAAAATATGCGACAAATCACAATTACCAGATTAATATATCCGGTAAGCTTCGGAAACTACAGAGCTGCTTTCTAAAACATGCGGGTGAAATTGGGAATGTTGATGTAAGACTCAGTAGCAATCCTACCGACAACGATTTTCAATCATTGAGGTTCAATAAATTCCTGGATGATGAAATAATTGATAAGAATTTAATTTCAGTTAGAAAAGAATTGTTTGAATTAATCGCGCAATCTACTCCGGATAACGCTGGCGTAATTGAAACTTTCGATATATTTAATCATATTGATCTGATTCGAAAATACATTGTCCTGTATGATAAATGGACAAAATCCATAATGAAGGCAGTGGATGCTGATGAATTGCAAACGACTGATTTTCATAAAACATTATCTGGCTTACAAAATCTTGAAATCATTTCAGTGAAAACAGAAATGCCCGATGGACAGACAGTGTATCTGAAATTGGTTTCCCCCCTTCACCCCCTACGCTTGGCGTGGTTTGTAAATCTTTTCGACTTGTATTCAAACTGGGAAGAAGAAACTAGAACTACATATCCTCAATACAAAACAGTTTGGTATAAGAACCTTGAAAACTTGTTTTTAGGTGACTTATTACCTGAAATTGCGCTTCCTGTTTTGACGGATTCCAGTGTATCTGAATACTTTCAGTATGTAGGTGAATTATCCTATGGCTGGGGCCTTTACACTAAACCGCTACAAAAAAGTAATGATGCTTTTTCTTCAATCTCCCGCCAAATAAAAATTTATTTGGCGTCATTGCTCAACATTAGCAATGAATATCGAATTGATACGGATGTGAATCAAACATTGGTGAGTCGGCACATTCAGAATTATCTTACTCAACACCCTTATATCAATAAATTAGTTGTCAATTTATTCAATGCCGGTGATGCTTATGTTTTTGCAAATGCCCTGGTTGATATTGAACGATTACCGGAATTCAAATCAATTAAGTATGAGGTAAGGTTATTTGCAGATGAAAAAATCATAGTTCCGGGAGAAGCTTTTCGCAATTTGATAAATCCGGAAAGTAATATCTCTGAAGATGCTGAAGCTTTTTCTCAAGCTTCTGGTAATCGCTTATTCCCTAAATTGCGTTTCTCTATTAATAGTGTAGCTGATTTTATTCAAAATCCCAACGATTATTTTTCGCATATTGCTTTTATGATTAGTCCATTTCCGGTTAAAACAACCTTAGCCCGTCCGGAAGAAAGCAAACAATCATTTTATTTCAATGGATTGATTAATCAAAGTGTGATTAGCGTTGTTCAAAAGTCGGATTCTATTGTTTGGAATAAATACTTCTCGGAAAATCCTGTTGTGAATAGTGTAAATGATTTTTGTAACGTAGGGATTTCATTATTCTCAAATTTTCAGGTATTTGTGGCAAACTCCTTATCAACGAACAGGGAGAAATCCATACCGGCTACAAAATTGGAATTGAATGAGTCTGATAAAGTGCTATTGTCTTTTATCCACGATACCTCCGACTGGGTAATTACTTTCGATAAAAATTTAGGCCCCGAAGTCTATGATTTACCGGGGGCTGAAGGTGAAATTCCATTTCTGTTGGATTATGTTCCGGGGCAGGAAATCTCGGGCATTTCCTCCTATCTGACTACCCGTCCTACTTCTGAAATTATTGGACTGATTGGCCCTCATTTTGAAGAATTCGGAATTGATCTTAGAAATGATTCGGCCAAACTTAAAATATTGTTGGAAGATATCCGCTCAATAAGCAGCTCATTAATCATGCAGTTCAACTCCACCAACAACAAAGCTTTTGAGGTGTTGGGAATGGCATTTACCAAGCGCGTATTAGAAAAGAAGAATATCCTGGAAGATTCGTTTCTGATTCCAATTGATCTTCATAAAGAGTTGTTTACAAACACCCCTAATGAAAATAGGGAAAGAGCAGATATCTTATTAGTAAAAATAAATCCTCAAACGATGGATATTTGCTTCACTGTGATTGAAGTGAAGTGTCGCACCTATCTTTCAGATAATGATCGTATAGAGTTGATGGAGAAAATGCAAAATCAAATTGATAATACAATTGAATCATTGAGCTTTCATTTTGACAGGTCTCTTTCTCCAAATAATGATAGATTAGATCGCGAGTTGAAAAACCTGCAATTAAAATCCTTACTCGAATTTTACATTAATCGGGCTGCAAGATATAATCATTTATCTCAGGGTGTATATGACGCATATTTGGAGTGTATGGATAATCTTCAATATGGTTATAACCTGAAGTTTAAAAAACTGGGGATAATCTTCGACTACTCTGCAGTACAACGGCATAAAAAAGAAGTATTGGACAATGAATCTACGTTCTTTACCTTTGGTAAAAACTTAATTGGAGATATTCTTGATCCGGATTCAGACTTAAATACACGTAGATTGGAACATGTGAAGGATGAAGAACAATTGATTGCTTTCTTTGGTGAGCCGGTCAAATTGCCGGCAAAGCCTAAAGTAACAAATACTTCGGCTGTTTATGAACCCATTATTGATTCTTATACAACAACGGTTATTGACGAAAGTCCTGAAAAAGTGGATAAGGAATCAAATCAATCTGAAGACAATGAATTGGAGGTAGAAAATATACCTGCGGTTGAAATAACTACTGAAGAGGATGAATCAGATTTATCCGAAATGGAAGAAGAGAACAAAGAGGAACTTGTATCAGATAGTGTTGTAACCAATATGAATAACGATGAAACTCCGGACTTCGATATTATAATTGGTAAAACGTCTTCCTCTGAGCAATTCGGCATTTTGGGTAAGGTGGTTGCAAGCACTAAAACGATTGCACTTGATTTGACAGAAACAAATACAATTAGCCTTTTCGGTGTACAGGGAGGTGGTAAGAGTTATACGATTGGTAGTATCACCGAGATGGTGATTAAACAGTTTGGCAATATCAATAAATTACCGGCTCCTTTAGCGGGTGTAATTTTTCATTACAGCGAGAGTATGGATTACGAACCTGAATTCACGTCCATGATTAATCCAAACAATAATATATCAGAATTGGAAAAACTTAAACGGGAGTATAATGCAAATCCTTCTAGCCTATCTGACGTTGTAATTCTTACCCCCCGGGCAAAAGTAAACGAAAGGCGGGAACAATTCCCTTCGATTGATATATACCCAATCAGCTTTAATTCGAATGAACTGAGTGTACAGGATTGGATGTTTTTATTAGGTGCTATCGGCAATGATTCAACATACATTCGTCAGTTGAAAGCAATCATGAGAAATATCCGGGATAATATTAGCTTGGTTGGTTTACGCAACAATGTCGCAGAATCCACCCTGTTAAGCAATACCCAACGTACACTGGCTGAACAACGACTCCAGTTTGCAGACGAATATATTGATGACAACTCACAAATCAGAGAATTGCTTCGCCCGGGAAGATTGATTATAGTTGATTTACGGGATGAATTTATTGAAAAGGATGAAGCACTTGGTCTGTTTGTGGTAATGCTGAACATTTTCTCTGGGGTGAAAACATTCAACGATACTCCATTCAATAAATTCATTGTATTTGATGAAGCACACAAATACATGGACAACAAAGATTTGACCAATAGCATTGTAACCTCAATCAGAGAAATGCGACACAAAGGAGTATCCATTATGATTGCAAGTCAGGATCCTATAAGTCTGCCAAATGAAATTATTGAATTGAGTTCCATTGTGTTATTGCATAAATTCAATAGTCCGCAATGGGTAAAACATATTCAGAAATCGATAACACAGCTGTCACATTTAACCCCACTTGAATTATCAACCTTATCTCCTGGCGAAGGCTATTTGTGGGCTACAAAATCAACGGATAAAGGAATAACGAATAGACCTGTGAAGATTTCCACACGCCCACGTGTGACAAAACATGGTGGTGAAACCAAGAAAGCAATTTGACAATGAAAATCTTTTCATACACCTGCAAAGGAATTCGGGAAACCAACGAAGACTACATAAAAAGCGAAATACTTTCGGATAGTATTTCGCTACATATAGTTGCGGACGGTATGGGCGGTTACGAGTACGGGGAAGTGGCGTCCCAAACAGCCACAGAAGCCATTTTTCAATTTCTTGCCGAAAGCAACATTCAAGGAGAAATACCTGCACTCATTCAACAGGCGGTCGAATTTTCCAACAGTCAAATTCTCACGTTGCGAAATCAGTATCATGCCAAATTAGGAACAACCATAGCGGGAGTACTCATAATTGACAGCACTGCCTATACCTTTTGGTTAGGAGATGTACAAATACAACATTTCAGAGACAACAAACAGCTTTTCATTTCCGAAAGTCATACTCTTGTCAATGAAATGAAAAAGAACGGACCCGTCTCAACCAAAGAAATCGAACGCTACAAACACATTGTCACAAAGTCGCTATCCGGCACACCATCAGAATTACACCTCCCTGTTGTCGAAATTCAGCTCCAACAAGGAGATTCAATCTGCATTAGCTCTGATGGACTTTATAATTCTGTAAATCCGGCAACTCTTATGTTGAATACTGAAGCAGAAATTATTACCGAACTTGAAACTTCTAGCGTCAATAATCAGGATAACCTATCAATAATTGTACTAAAATACTAAACTATGGGGAAGATTTTTGAAGATGGGCATCCTATTTTGACGTACGAAGAGTCATTGAGTGAAATTTACTGGACACAATTATCTGAATATTTAAGGGGAAAGTACTCAGATCAGGATTTCTCTAACAATGAATTGACCGAAACGATCTTAAAGGATGCTTTCCAATTTTTAGCAGATAAATTTAAAGACATTCTACTCCTTGAAACAAGTATTTCATTTTACATGTATGCCTTTTACTTGCATGAAGAATCAATTAATTTGTATTTTAAAACATTGGAAGGTTATAGATTTGTAGGTATTCAGGAAAATGAATTTGCCCTCTATAGACGAATATTAAAATTAGTTTTAGAACAGGGGTGTGAGATAGATTTAAACTGGGGCACATTAAGTATCAGGGGGGCTAGACGGCAAGAAATTGTGCTTCAACACTTAATATACATAGCAACATGGCTTTATGATCTGTCAGATAGAATTGCTAATTGCAAAATGATTGAGAATTGTTATAAAATTGAGATTGAAGATAATCTATTTACAATTTCGTTGAATAATCATTTTGGATTGATATTTAATACAATTCCCCAACTATTGGAAGGTCAATTTGAAGCTGCCATTTGTGATATAAATGCCGGAGAGGATGTGAATAATAAGATTGTTGAATGTTTTGGTTTTGCAATTGGTGATTTTTTTTCTCTTGTAAGAACAATACAAGAACACCATAATCCAAGAAACCCTAACATTCAATCAATTGAGCCTTATATTTTACCAATCAACTTAGCTGATTTATATGATAAAGATGTAGAATTAATGAAACTCTTCTGCAACGGTTTGACTATTAACCGAGCAAACAAGCCTTCTCTTGAAACAACAATATACAAACCAACTGATGAATATCGATATGCATTTAGGCCAATCCTTGTATATAATATTTGTGGTGAAGAAAGAGCTCTGATTGGGGAAAATAAACTAGAAGAAACATTTCAGATGCTAACAACAAATGCACTACACTGGGAAGGTCTACCAAGCGAGTGGCAAATGGTTCCTGAATTTAAACTTTTCATGGATCAAAAGAGTAATAACCATGAGTCTACCTATTTAAACAAAGTAAAAGAACTGGTTGTGGGCTGTGAGGCAATTGCAGATTATAATGTTGAAGTCTTAAAGAAAAAAAATAATCAAAATTTAAATATCCTTTCAAACCCGGGTGAAATAGACTGTATAATTGTAATCCCAAAATATCGAAGAATAATAGTTGCAGATATAAAGTATAACCGATCAAAATATGAAGCTGTTGGTTGGCAAAAAGACTTCTCTAACTTTAAGAATAAATATGAGCGCAAATTAAAAAAGAAAGTTGATTGGATTCGTGATAATCGCCCTATTTTACAGGAACATTTTGAAGTAAAACTGGGGTTAACGGATATTTCACTGTTAGATTTTTCTGTAGAGGGTTGTTTCTTAATTAACACCCCCACTTTCTATATGTTTAATGGTGATTTTCGCGCAATAACAATCTTTGAACTCCCACAATTTTTAAAAGGTTGGTTAGGGACAACAATTATTGATCCAGGTAACAGAGCAAATAGATATGATCACCCATATTTCAAACTAAATGTATAATATCAATGCAAAATTACAACAACTTTAAATTACTTGCAATAAGGCCACTAAAAGGATGTAACAGAAGATTCTTAAAAAATCTAACGGCAGGTCAGATCTATGCCTTATATAATTCCTGTTCATTTTTCAATAAAGATCTTCAACCTATTACAAATTTATTTGATAATATTGAATATATCTCAGAAAATACAACTATACCTGAGAATCTTTATGACATAAGAACTGCAGACGGGCAGAAATTGAAAATTAATATTTCTGCTATAGCAGGTAAAAATGGGTCTGGAAAAAGTACATTAATTGAATTTCTATTTGCAACCATATATTTGTTTTCTGTTAGTAATAATATACTTACACCTAACCTGGAGAGTTTAAACAAACATATCGCAAATTTAGAAAGCGAAACAACAGACTTATCAAGGCAACTATCAAAACTTGCTCAAAAAAAACAAAAGATAGTAAGTCTTTTAAAACAAAAGAATAAAGAAATAAGTGCACAAGTGCTATTTGATCAATTGAAAGTACAATTTATCACTTATCTAAAACATGAAGAAGAACTAAAACTACGCAAAGATTATATTACAAAAGAAAAAAAAGGAATTAAGAGAAAAAGAAATGAAATAATCAAATTTGGGAATGAACTTAAAGCTGAAATTTATTTTGAGATAAATAGAGAGTTTTTTTGCATGATTTTAGATTATGATGCTGCCTCAGAGAGTCCTGTCAATAAGATTATACGCATTAAACATGTTAATTCAACTGCGAAAGCTATTAAATGTACAGATGATATTAATATCAGATTATCGGATTTATCTAAGCATTTCTTCTATACTATTGCTGTAAATTATTCACACTATGCTCTAAACTCATTTTATCTTGGAGACTGGATAAATGCTCTTTTTCATAAAAACGATGGATATACAACTCCATTAGTTATCAATCCAATGCGCACAAATGGAGATTTTGAAATTAATTCAGAAATTAATTTTGCGAGATACAGATTATTGACAAATGTATTGAAAGAAAATATTAGCAGCAAAAAAAGTGATAATAAAGTTTACATTACAGAAAATCAATATATATACAAGGTGAAATTATCTCTTAATAGGGATAAAGTAAATAAAATACCAAAAATAATTCGGTTTAAAGGAAACCAAATAAGTAGCAATGATGCTCGTTCCTACAACCTTTTCGAAACATTCATTAGTGGTTACCTCTCTGATAATGAACAAAGTCTTTTGTTATCAAAGGACTTCCCCTTAAAAGAAATAATTGTTAATTATATACTTCATAAAGTAGAAAAGATTGCAAGGATTTACCCTTGGTTCGGCAATGGGTATCAATTTAGTGAAAGCACACCATTTATTGAAAATGAAAAGTTCTTCAATTCATTAAAGACTGATGGTAGCCATATAACATATAAGCTAAAACAAGCCATTTATTTCTTGAAATATTGTCTCAACTCAAAAGAGGGTGGAGACTTCCATGTAAAAAAGGGACAACTCGAAAATAACACTAAAATTCAATTTGAATTTTCATTAGAAGAGTTAATGAGCTGGATGGATTACCCTGCACTACCTGATATTATCAGATTTTTACCACCAGCAATATTCGATATTGATTTTGAATTATCGAATGACTTAGGCTCCCAATCCTTATTTAATGAATTAAGCTCAGGTGAACAACAATTAATACATACAATTCAATCTGTTATATATCATTTAAATAATTTGCAATCCGCACACCTTGGTGCAAGTCAACGGATTAAATATGAATATGTAAATATCATTTATGATGAGATTGAACTTTATTTTCACCCTGACTATCAACGTAGATTCATTTCTGATCTATTGAAAGCTATTGGAAGAATTTATATGGAAAAAAACGATAGAATTAAAGCAATAAATATTTTACTTCTTACTCATTCTCCTTTTATTCTCTCTGATATTCCAGTGGAAAATATTATGCTCCTCGATTTAGATAAAAAGACCAAACGCTCTATTCCAAGGAAAGCTGAATCTCAAACTTTTGCAGCAAATATTAATGAACTTCTGGCTAATAGTTTCTTTTTAAATGGGACTCTAATGGGTAGTTTTGCAGAATCAAAAATCAGAACTTTTATTGAAAATATAAAAGAAAAAAGAGAATTTACAGAAGAAGATGAAAAGTTATTAGAAATGGTTGGAGATTCATTTTTAAAATCAAGTTTGAAAAATTTCTTAGATTCAGAAAGATGATAAAAATTCAAATAAATGATGTTTTAGCACTCAAAACGTCATATCTAAGACTAATTAAACCTTTAGTTCTCGATAAACTAAAATTTTTGAAATTATCGCTTGAACATTTACAAGACCACACGAAAATTGTTGATAAAGATATCGTCTCAGTAAAATCATACACTAAGGATATTGCTAATATTATTCGTCCTACTAAAGTTGCAAAAGGATATTTTAATAAACCTGTTTATATCTATGGGGTTCAACATTATCTCGATGGTATTAATAATATCAACACAGTAAATCTTAACGACTTAACTAATCTAATAAATACTCTTTTAGATCCTACTAAAAATGAACTTGACTTAATTTTAATTGGAGATCCCGAAAATTTAAAAGACACAAGCGATAATTTGCTTGCACAATACAATCTTGTCAATGCGGGGGAATTAGATGTTTTAAAATTAGCTTTCGATTATAAAGGAGAGATTGGATCAATAGTCAGACATTTTTTTTATGATAGGAATTTAACTACTTTTTGTCCTTACTGTAATCAAGGAATTGCCTTACATACTGAAAATGCAAACACAGGAAAAACAGCTGATCAATTTAATTTAGATCATTTCTTTGATAAAGATAATAATCCGTTATTGGCTCTTTCTGTGTTTAATCTTGTTCCTTGTGATACAACATGCAATTTGACAAATAAATATACAACTCCATTTTCAGACAAATTCCACCTGAATCCATATATTTCTGGATTTAAACGAGATATGGTATTTAAACCAGTGTATGATATTATAAGTGATGAGATTACAGAGATTGAACTAAAAATTACAGTTGATAGAAATTCAGCCAGACATTTACAATTAATTGGAGATAAAGATAAATTAGATGAACAGCCTGAACATGGAAACCTGAATGTTTTCCAGATATACACGAAATACAATAGAGATGATGTTCTTAAAAAGTCAGGTAGAATTCTTAGAAATATGCGAAGAACTGCGATTAACATAGATTCATTAAAAAGTATATTGGGGGAGATTGGTATGGTGGACTCCTATGAAAACTTTAAGAAATGGTATGAGGAACATATTTATACTGAATTCCACGAAAAAGAATTTGATAAACAGGCATATTCAAAATTAAACCGAGATATGCTTGATTTTGTGTATGAGGCCTATTCAGACAGTATTTACAATGAAGTACGTAAAATTATTTCTAATAGCTATCTTCCAACCAAAGGTGGTGAGTGAAAAAAATCGACTAATTAAAATCAACAAAATATACCCTAAAAAAATATACAATCACATCTTTACTAATCACAAAATCAAACAATTTAATCCCTATTGCTACTTTTTGTTTAGGATAACCTCAATCAATAAAATAGAAAAAACACTCAACTCCTGCTCTCGCAGGTTTAAACCGAATAGGTAAAGCGGTCTTCGTCATTCCGCCACTTTGTTCACAAAAACATAGCCAACAAGGGTAAAACATGCAGCCTGAACCTGAATCCTGTAGTTTCCCGTTTACACAAAATTCTAGATAGTCCCTTTTCTTTCTTCACAAAAACTCAAGTTCTCATCGTCCTAAATCCGCACCAATTCTTCTTTTACAATGTCCAGTACATCCTGCTTCACCTGTTTGTAGTTAAGTTCTATTTCTGCCTGCATAGTATCGCTGCCATCAGCATCGGCGAAATACACAATTTCAGGAATCTTCTTGTATATCTTTGTTTCGGAAGCGACTAACGCATTGTCTACCACAATTTCACAATGAAAAATCTTCTGTTCAATCCGTTCTTCAAAATTATCTGAAACAGCTCCCACAAACATGCCTTGTGTGAGATTACTGATTTTAGAAGGTGGAATAAGTGAATCCATCTGCGTGCTTACAGACGTTGACTTATCGTTTCGATTAATTGTCATAGACTGTCGTTTCTGTAGTACCTTTCCGAAACGTTCCGAAAGAGTTTTAGCTGTTTCACTTACCACTTGGCCGCTGAAGATATTACCCACCGTATTCATCACTACTTTGGCTTCTTTGTCTCCATAATCCCGGATTAACTGACTAAAGTCCTGAAAACCCAAACAAACAGCCACTTTATTGGAACGGGCAGTGGCAATCAGGTTATCCAACCCGCGAAAATAAATGGTTGGTAACTCGTCTATAATGATTGAACTTTTCAGTTTTCCTTTCTTATTAATCAGCTTTACAATTCTCGAATTATACAAACCCAAAGCTGCTGAATAAATATTTTGCCGGTCTGGATTATTACCGACACATAGTATTTTAGGTTCTTCTGGATTATTGATGTCCAGTGTAAAATCATCGCCAGTCATCACCCAGTAGAGTTGTGGACTAATCATTCTCGAAAGAGGAATTTTAGCACTGGCAATCTGTCCCTGTAATTGATCTTGCGCCCCACCCTCCCAAGCATCCATAAACGGTGACAAATAATTTTCCAACTCAGGATACGAAGTCAGTATCGGGAATATATCTGCATATCTACGATTCAGAAATTCAATGGCATGTAGGAATGTGCAATATTTCCCGTCTTTGTAAATTTTCAAATACCAGATAATAGCTGCCAGAAGAATAATGGGCGATTCCACAAAAAAGTCACCCTGTTTCTGAATCCAGGTTCTATTCAGGTTCAGCATAATTGTATAAGCCGATTCGTAGGCATCGGCAATATCAGTCATAAAAGCCGGATTGATAGGATTGCACCGGTGACTTTTACGTGGATTATCGAAATTGATGATATAAAATTTTGGCTTGACAGGGTACTTATCAATATTTTTCAACAAGGTATTGTAAGCAATAACACTCAGGTCATCAAACTTGTAATCGTAGATATACATTGAGAAACCTTTGGCAATATGCTGTTTGATGTAGTTATTGATAATAGCATAGGATTTTCCAGAACCCGGCGTTCCCAATACGATGGATGCCCGAAAAGGATTGACCACATTGATCCACCCGTTATATTGCTTCTTGCGGTAGAAAAAACGTGTCGGCAAATTCACGGAATACTCATTCTCCATCAGGCGTGTTTCCTGCATGAATGATTCGTTTTCGGTATTGAAAACGTCGTCCATCAGGTTATTGTGCCATAAACGGCTCATCCATAATCCAGCGACTAACAACAGAATATACCCCACTGCCAACACCGAAACATACAAGATTGCATCGAAATTTATTGAGAACGGCAACTGTAATATCCACCCATTGAACAAAAATAAAATCAGGCCTAATGCCAGGAACAAATAAATTTTAGGCCAGGTAATCTTTTCTGTTTTTACCCCTTTCGTTCCCAGGCAAGACAATGACAGGAAAATCATTGCAAATATTTTTGTCCATACAATAGCGGTAAATAAACCTGTCGTCCGGTTAAAATTCAGTAGGATTTTATCCATTACACGAACTGTGATCCCCCAATCTCTCATGGCTTGATAACAAAACCAATAGATATGGATGATTACAAATAAAATACTGATGGCCCGCATAAATTCCACCACTCTGGCTAATCCTCTCAAGTCGTCTTCCTGTTGCATAATTTAATGTTTATAACCGTTTCTCCTTTTCTTTCTTCGCATTTTTCTGGCAAAAGCTTCTTCCTGCGGATCTGTCCCATAAACTTCCGGGGTCAACATGCTAAGAATACCAGCAATTTCATTTTCATCTTCTTTATTGGAACGACTGTACGATTCCATTGAATCCGGCTCTTGCCTGTTGACTTTAACTTGAGGTTCTTGTTTTGGGGTATCTAAATGTTGCTGCCCGAAAAGCTCATTAAATACATTGGCCGAGAATTCTTTCCCTAATCGGGAACCATTGAAAACAGCTTTTTGATCGTGATCAATAAAAGTTACCCCATAGATACGACCCTCTCCGTTGATACGAAACAGTGCACTGACATGCTGCTTTTCCAGTGACGGTTGAAACTCATCCATCGTGTTACTTGCTTTCATTGTATTTGCGATCACTTTTCGACTTCGTTCTTTGAGCCCTTTCTCCCGGATAGTTTTTGCAGATTGCTCCATCCTGTTTTCCAGAGCCTCCACCCCTACTGATTTTCCGAATAATGATGACCGGAAGGGATGCCCCACCTTTTCATTTTTGGCATCCAGGGCACAATAGACCAATCCCCGATATGGGTTCCCATTCGCCTCGCCCCGGATTTCCTCCACATGGACTTTATAAAAAGAGAGTAAGGCCTTGTACTCTTTCAGGCTTTGAAAGTGGTAAGTGGCGGCAATTGGCCGGATAACATTGGCTATTTGATGCTTCACATCTCCGTTTTCATAAAGTACTGCTTTTAATGGGGAATTGTCATTACGCTGTTTCTGATCCGCTGGAATCAACCCGTATTGTCTTTCCAATGCCCGGCACACATCCATTGACCGCCGTTTCTCAAAATTGTGATCAATTTTCCTGCCATTCTCATCTATCCGCAGTGACACTATATGAATATGACGCCGATCGATATCCTCGTGCTTATACACGATAAAAGGCTGGTCGCCATAACCCATTTTATCCATATACGTTTGTGCTATTTCTTCCAGTTGTTCGTCGGATAAACGGTCTTTCGGATCAGGGTTGATCGAGATATGCAGCACCGGTTTTTCGGTGCGCCGGTTGGCTAAAAGGTAGGGTTCAAAGGATCGCAAACAGCTTGCAATATCAAAATGTCCGTCGCCCGGTTCTATCATACGGTTGGTGAAAAGTACCTTGGCATGTTCCTCGTCCACCTTCTGTTGGTTATAGGCCAGCACTCCGTAGAGCGAACTTCCCGAGCTTATTTTTGCAACCATCGGCGTTCAAATTCTTCCGTCAGCTCCATTACCTGTTTGCTAATTGTAACCAGTTCCATGGTGGATTTCTCCAGTTTGTACAGAAATGCCAACGCTTTTTTGTCTGTAAAGGCCGACTTGATCGCCTTGGTCACCTGGTTGTAATTCACCCCCACGCTACGAAACTGGGAATGAAAAGTGGTCAGCCGCATGTAATAATCCATCGCTGCCTTATCAATTTTCACCACCTTCAGCTGACGGTCAAAGACACAGGATGTGATAAAATGGGCTTTCTCTTTTAACCCGGATTGTTCAAACAGGGCAAGGAACCTAGCATTGTCAGCATCATTCAAATTAAAGGAATAACGGTGGCTGCAAGGATTTTCCTTGGGTTTGCGACCACTTGTGCGTTTTCTTTTGGGGGTTGTCATTTGGTTGAAGTTCCTAATTTCATTTTCACTTTTCATTCAATTCCCGGATTAAATCAAAAACGCCGACTTCGGAGGTGTTTGCTCCCCTGGCAAGGGGCAAGTGGTTTTCAGGTACTGAAAACATTTTGAGTACCTCAAAATACAACTTGCTATTCCGTCCGCCGGAATAAAATCCCGCTGGGGCGTGATTGTTTCCCTTGCTCTCGATGATTAATGCTCTCATTATCGACCGGTTTGATTTTCCAATGCAAAGTTACCGGAGAGAAGAATCACCTAACGAATAGCAACCAAAGCCACTTTCTGCCATACGAATGCCAACCTGTGCCAAGAGAGTTAATACCCATTTCCCGTTTCCGGATTCTATGTTCTTTTGCAACAAAATGATTCAACACATCCGCACCTCTTCACTGAATCATCCATTAAAATCAGCACATAGATAAACAAGTACAACATTATGTATGCAATGAAATACCGCGACATTGAAACAATGATTCAACGATGCTTTGAACTACAGACCGCTATCAGCACTGTTGTACTGATTCATTTCAGTCATGACGTACTGTTGTGCTGTCGTATCGTTGTATGGAAGTATTTCCATAAAGAAGAAGATCCGTAGGGAAATAAAGGAATAACAACACAAGGATTTCTTTCAATAAAGCAGTATAGCATTTCATGCTTACAGCTATCAATCATCATATCATTAATTTAACAATGAAAAAAGAAACTTTATTCGTGGCCTTTGCCACACAGAAAGGCGGAATGGGCAAAACCGCAATCACGGTATTAACTGCAAGTTACCTGCACTACACCAAAGGGTATCATGTAGCTGTGATCGACTGCGACTACCCCCAACACAGCATTGTCGAAATGCGCAAACGCGATACGGAACTTGTCATGAAAGATGATTACTTCAAAGGATTGGCTTACCGGCAATTTTCCACGCTCGGTATCAAAGCCTATCCGGTCAAAGAGTGCACGCTGGACATGGCCATTCCAACTGCAATGAAAATGACGGAACAATCCGAAAAGCACTATGACATAATCTTCTTTGATTTGCCCGGAACACTTAACACTCCCGGCGTCATCCGCACTCTGGCTGCCATGGATTATCTCTTTACTCCGGTAAGCGCTGATCGCTTAGTGCTGGAAAGTACGCTTCAATATGCCATTATGCTAACCGAAAATCTGATTGCTCCGAGAAAAGGGAACATCAAAGGGCTTTATCTCTTCTGGAATATGGTGGATGGACGGGAGAAGACACCCTTGTACGGAGCTTACGAGAAAGCCATTGCAGAGCTGGACGTGTCAATCCTCAAAACGTTTCTTCCCGACAGTAAACGGTTTCGCAAAGAGGTTTCAGATGAGCGCAAGACAGTCTTCCGCTCCACCCTTTTTCCGGTCGACAAAATGCTTCTCAAGGGCAGTCACATCGCAGAGTTAGTCAACGAAATATGTCAAATCCTTCATTTAGATTCCAATGGCAAATAACAAATCCAAACTACCGGAAGTGGATGAATCCACTTTACTGGCTTCCATCAGAGAGCAGGACACTTCCAATACGCAGAAAAATGACATTCCTGTTCCCAAACAACAAACACAACACATTGTTGATCAAAAAGAAGTGATTGAAACGAAGGAGCCTTTACGGCGCAAACGAAACAGCTCTGTGGATTACACTTCGTCATTCTTACAAAAGAACGAATTCAAAACCCGGCAGTGCGTCTATATCAGCCAGCAAATTCACAACACTATTTCGGCCATTGTACGGGTAATTGCCGATAAGGACATTTCAGTTGGAGGCTATATTGACACCGTACTATGCCAACACTTGGAAGCACATAAAGATGAGATCAATGAACTGTACAAACGGGACAGGAAGGATCTGATACCATGAGATTGTGTGCAGTCATCATCCTTCTGGTCTGTTTATATCTTTTGATTCGGATGATCTATTCCAAACGATCCAGCCAATCCAATACCAAGGATGCATACACAACCAATAGGGACATAGACATGGATGAACCTTACAATATTCTTGGCAAAAGCCGCTTTGTCTCCCGTTTGAAAAGCCAACCGCAGCCAACTTGCGTCAATTCTCCAGAATCAGAAATTTACAAAGAAGATCCAGATACTTTTGCACCGGAAAAGCAACCCAGGGAGGTACTTTCTCTCCAAGAGTCGGATTCTTTTTTTAACCAAGAGCCGGATATCAGCATACCGTTGGAGGTTGAGACAAATGAAACTGAACCGGAATCGGACGATGCATTTGACGAAGAAGAGGATGAAGAGTTGCGGCAAGTCCTCAGGGATGAAGTTGAGCTGGCCTCCGGAGTCACTTTTGAGCAGATGAACTTAGCCTTTGATGAAATCAATCATTCGAACGGCAATAATCAGGCAGAAGCCGGTGAAATATTGTATCACATGCAGGATACGGAATACATATCACAGCTATCCGCCATCAGTTCTGAAAAAGCCGAACGGATAAAGGCTCTGATTGCCTTGCATGAACAAAGCATGGGAGTAGACACAAAAGCTAAAAATCCAACAAACAGCGTTGATATAACTTCTTTTTTACCTTAACCCTTTTAAGATTAAACGCATGAAACAAAGAGAGTACGGATAGAAACAGAACTTCCATTCTCGACACCAAAACTCATTTATGCTAATTACTGTATTCACCTATAGAAAGAGTCAAATACTCTCGCCATTTTCCAATAACATTTATGCGTAAAAAATACATTTCCCTTGCAGCGATCTTAATTGTAACATCCTTTCGTGCCGTAGCTCAAGGCAGTGGTTCTGCCGGCATTACCGAAGCAACAAGTATGGTTACCTCCTACTTTGATCCTGCCACTAAACTCATTTATGCCATCGGTGCCGTGATCGGCCTTATCGGCGGAGTGAAGGTCTATTCCAAATTCTCATCCGGCGATCCCGATACCAGTAAGACAGCAGCCTCCTGGTTCGGGGCCTGTATTTTTCTGATCGTATCGGCAACCATTCTCCGTTCCTTCTTTTTGTAAACAGTCATGGCCGAATACCCAATGAATAAAGGAATCGGTAAGCCGGCCGAGTTCAAGGGACTGAAAAGCCAGTACCTATTCATTTTTGCCGGAGGGCTACTGGCAGTCTTTATCGTATTTGTGGTGATGTATATGGCCGATATCGGCCAGTGGATCTGCATTGGCTTTGGCGTTAGTGCGGCATCCGCTCTGGTTTGGATGACTTTTACGCTGAACGGCAAATACGGAGAATACGGCCTGATGAAATCGCTGGCTCGCCGTTCCCATCCCAAATACATCATTAGCCGCAAAGCCATTTGCCGGTTATTGATTCCGTCCAACAACAAAAAGAAAACAGCATGAGAAATACCTTAAAAGCCGTAACACTGGAAAGCCGTTTCCCACTGCTTTCCGTGGAGCACGATTGCATTGTCAGCAAGAATGCAGATATAACGGTCGCCTTCCGGGTGGAACTACCGGAACTCTTTACTGTCACCTCTACCGAATACGAAGCAATCCACTCAGCATGGGTCAAGGCGGTAAAGGTGCTGCCGGACTATTCGATCGTACACAAGCAGGATTGGTTTATAAAAGAGAATTACCAGCCGGAAATGCAGCAAGAAGGCATGAGCTTTCTTGCCCGATCCTTCGAGCGTCATTTCAACGAACGGCCCTATATGAATCATACCAGTTACCTGTTCCTGACTAAGACCACCAAGGAGCAGAGCCGTAGACAGAGTAATTTTTCCACCCTGTGCCGTGGATTTATCGTTCCAAAGGAGATTCAGGATAAGGAGACCGCAGTAAAGTTTTTAGAGAATGTCAGCCAGTTTGAGCGTATAGTCAACGATAGTGGCTTTGTTCACTTGAAACGTTTGACCACCGATGAAATTGTCGGTACATCCCAGAGTACCGGGATTATCGAGAAATACTTTTCGCTATCACAAGAGGATACCACTTGTCTGCAAGACATCTCTCTTGCCGCTGCCGATATGCGGGTCGGAGACAACCTGCTTTGCCTGCATACGCTATCGGATGTCGAAGACCTTCCGTCACAGGTATCCACGGACGGACGCTATGAAAAGCTTTCGACCGACCGGAGTGATTGCCGCCTCTCATTTGCAGCTCCGGTGGGAGTATTGCTTTCCTGTAATCACATTTACAACCAGTACCTCTTTGTCGATGACCATGGGGAAAACCTCCGCCGGTTTGAAAAACAAGCCCGGAACATGCACTCGCTCTCGCGTTACAGCAGGGCCAACCAGATCAATAAAGAGTGGATCGAAAAATACCTGAACGAAGCCCATTCCTTCGGCTTGACTTCGGTGCGCTGCCATTGCAATGTGATGGCCTGGTCGGATGACCGGAATGAAATGAAACGCATCAAAAATGATGTGGGAAGCCAGTTGGCCTTGATGGAGTGCAAACCCCGTCACAATACGGTGGATACCCCAACACTTTACTGGGCGGGTATTCCGGGTAATGAAGGGGATTTTCCGTCGGAAGAGAGTTTCTATACGTTTATCGAACAAGCCGTTTGCTTCTTTACTGAAGAAACCAACTATCGAAGCTCACCCTCGCCCTTTGGTATCAAGATGGTGGATCGGCTAACTGGCAAACCCCTGCATGTGGATATTTCAGACCTACCCATGAAAAAGGGAATCATCACCAACCGCAATAAGTTTATCCTCGGACCATCGGGTTCGGGAAAATCGTTTTTCACCAACCACATGGTGCGGCAGTATTACGAACAGGGCACTCATGTGCTGCTGGTGGATACCGGCAATTCCTATCTGGGACTCTGTGAAATGATCAACCGTAAAGCCAATGGCAAAGATGGGGTCTATTTTACCTATACTGCAGAGAATCCAATTGCCTTCAATCCCTTTTATACCGATGACAGGGTATTTGATATAGAGAAGAAAGAGAGTATCAAGACACTGATCTTGACTCTCTGGAAACGGGATAATGAACCGCCGACACGATCTGAAGAGGTAGCTCTTTCCAATGCCGTCAGCCTTTATATCGAAAAGCTGAACACAGACAATATAGTCCCTTCGTTCAACACCTTCTACGAGTATGTAGGTGGGGAATACCGGAAGATACTGGCTGCTAAACAGGTACGGGAAAAAGATTTTGATGTGGCCAATTTTCTGAATGTGTTGGAACCCTATTACAAAGGAGGGGAATACGATTACCTGCTGAATTCCGACAAACAATTGGATTTGTTGAACAAACGGTTTATTGTTTTTGAACTGGACAATATCAAGGATCATAAGATTCTCTTTCCGATCGTCACCATTATCATCATGGAGACTTTCATCAATAAAATGCGAAGGCTGAAAGGTGTCCGCAAAATGATCCTGATCGAAGAGGCGTGGAAAGCCATTGCCAAGGAAGGGATGGCGGAGTACATCAAATACCTGTTCAAAACCGTCCGCAAGTTTTTCGGGGAGGCGATCGTGGTAACGCAGGAAGTGGATGACATCATTGCCAGTCCCATTGTCAAGGAATCCATCATCAACAATTCTGATTGTAAGATTCTGCTCGACCAGCGCAAATACATGAACAAGTTCGACAGTATCCAGTCACTGCTGGGATTGACCGACAAGGAGAAATCACAGGTGCTCTCCATCAACATGGCCAACCATCCTTCCCGAAGGTATAAAGAGGTGTGGATCGGTTTGGGGGGTGTGCAGTCAGCGGTCTATGCCACAGAGGTATCCCTGGAAGAATATTACACCTACACCACGGAAGAGACCGAAAAGATGGAACTCTTCCGTCTGACAGAGAAATTGGATGGAAACATCGAGTTGGCTATCAAACAGCTGGCGGAATCAAAACGAAATCAATCAACACTTTAATCATTGTACACATGCAAAAAATTATACTCATCTATGCATTAACGATACTCTTCACCTCGGAGATAAACGGCCAATTTTATTCACTTGGTACAAACATCCCTGCTTTAGGAACTACCACACTAAACATGGAAGCCAGCATGACGCTCAATCGAAAATGGTCAGCTCATCTGCCGGTCTATTACAACCCGTTCGTATTCAAAGACAATAAGAGATTACAAAACTTCACGCTACTGCCCGGTGTTCGTTACTGGCTCTTGGAATCATATGTGAATACGTTCGCCGGGGTGAATGCCATCGGGTCAAAGTATCATTTGACCTTTGGCAACAATCGATACGAAGGACAGGCATACGGAATGGGATTAAGTGTAGGACATGCCTGGTTATTGTCTCCCCGCTGGAATTTGGAGATTGAAGGTGGCTTTGGGTATGTGTGGACTGATTATGTCCGGTATGAATGCGAAGAGTGTGGCCGGAAGAGAGGCGAGTTGACCCGATGGATGCTAGTACCCAATAAGGTGGGATTTTCAATCGTCTACCTGTTTTAATCTTGATGGATATGAGAATAAAACGATTAAAATATCCAACCGTTTGGATAATCCCGGTCATGGCAATTAACATTACAATGGTTGCTTCTTGTCGTTCTGGGCAAATAAGCACTGCTTCACGTGCCAATATTCATTTACCCGTGGAGCCGGCAGAAGATAGCACGATCCTGAAAAAACAGAAGGTGGATGACTCACCCTCTGTCGTGGAGCTAACGGATGATAACGGCAAGAAGACGCTTCATGCCCGGATCGAGAGGGACAAACACGGGAATTCTCAAATATCGGTACGCCTGAAGGAGGTGACAGTTACCGCCAGAATGAAAAGCATTCCCGAACGGTTCGGCAAAGTGAATGTTGACTTTGTAGTATCAGTTCCCGAAGATTTGATAAACCGTCAATGGCAACTCAACCTCACTCCTCATTTGATGCAAGGCGGAACCCTCTCCAATTTGGATGATGTGGTTATTAACGGAAAGGATTTCGGTCGCCTGCAACAAAAGCAATACGGCAAGTATGCAAAGTACCTGTCAAAAATAATTCCCGACAGCTTGTCCGACTTTTATTTTGTCAAGACAAAGGCATACAAAAAATATATCGACAGGTATAACCAATCAGAATTACACCGGGTATATAAAGATTCTCTGGATTTTGTAAACTACCGTCTCTACCTTGACAATATCAATCGGCGTCATGCACTTTTCAATGACAAGATGTACCGTAACAGGGAATGGTTAAGGAAGGTGATGGGTATTCCCGGAATCAAAGAACGCTTCGTTTATTTTGAGCAGGATACAACACATATAGCCGGAATTTATGACAAACGGTATTGGCAGATTGTCAACCTGCTGCCAGAGTTCCATCTGCTTCGCGATTTTTCTTACAAATACACCCCGTGGAAATACCGCAAGCCAAAATACGAGGAAGGCTATGTCAATACCTACAAACCGGTTTCTTCAGAAGATTCAGTCACCATCAAAAAACTGTTTCTAAAACGCAATCGCATTGCACGCAACCAGAAACTGATCGACAATAAGAACCTTGCTTTTAGCCGAATGATAAAATTCCCCCGCAATGATCGTGCACGGTTAGACACGGTTATTTACAGCAATGGAAAGTTTGAATACCATTACAAGCAAGAGGTGATGGCGGATGAAAACAACCGGCAGATGAAAGTCTTTCTGGACGGGTATGTCCGGTCCTTCAAAGGCGAAAATCTCGCCCTACCACATTCCGATACGCTGAATTATACCGTATCGTCCATGGTACAATTTCTGGATACAACGCCACACTATTTACGCAAGATTATCGAGCGTAAAGTGACCTCTTCCCTTCGGGCAAACATCACATTCAGATCGGGCAAATCCGATATGGATATTGACTTGGCAGATAACCGTGCAGAGCTCGGCAAAATACAGGAAATGACCAATCAATTGACAAAGACCGGAGAATTTGTAATGGATAGCATCTCGCTATCGGCCGGTTGTTCCCCCGAAGGTTTGTTCCGGTTCAATTTGATGTTGTCTAAAAAACGTGCAGAATCGATACGTGGCTATCTCGCTAAAAATCTTTCGGATATTGAAGGCATCGGCAAGATGCTGCGCTCGTATTCCAAAGCGGAAGACTGGCAAGGGTTATCGGAATTGGTCCAGGACTCACTCATTAGTATAAACAAACAGCAAATACTCAATCTAATCGCTTCGGCGGGTGATCCCGACAAAAAAGAGACAGAGATACGGCAAACGTACCCTGTGGAATACAAGACTATCCGGGAAAGGTTGTATCCAAAACTGCGGGCGGTTGATTTCATCTTCCACGTGCATCGCAAAGGAATGGTCAAAGACACCATCCATACCACAGAACCCGATACAGTCTATGCGAAAGGAATGAAGCTGATGCTCAAACGTAAATACAGTACCGCCTTGCAGGTGTTAACCGAGTACAACGACTACAATACAGCCATTTGCCTGATGAGCCTCGGATACAATCAGGCTGCCTGCAACCTGCTGATGGGTCAAGTGGAAACTGCCAATAGCGAATACTTGCTCTCCGTATTGGCTTCACGTAATGGAAACACTGAAGAGGCCGTGAAACGTTACCTACATTCCGTCAAACTCGATCCCTCCAAACGCTTCCGGGGAAGATTAGATCCGGAAATCAACAAGCTGATCAAGGAGTTCAACCTGAATAAAGATTTTCAATAACAAAACCTATTCACAATGAAATTAGTACAAATCATATCCTCTCTTTGCCTTGGAGTCCTGCTGACCTCCTGCAATCTGATAGATTTCTCTGAAAAGTGCACCTATCATGGCAATGTCAATGTCCGTTTCGACTGGCAAAATCTACCGACAGGCAGTGCAGTTCCGAAACAAATGAGAACCGTATTCCTCTTGGATGGTGTTCCGCAAACGGCATATGACCTTCTGGGAGATACCCTCTTGTCTTCCGTAAAGGCAGGAAAATACACCGTACTATCTTATAATCCGGCAATGGGAATAACCATCGAAAACAATAAGGCAAGCTTACCTGTTTATTCCAAAGACAACACAACATATACAACACAGGCACCCCTGCTCTATGTGGCAAAGTCGGATGTGACGGTTCAACCCTTTGAAACCACTCTTTGTCAGCTTTCACCCAAATGCTGCACTCAACAGATCAACATCGACTTTGTGGTTATCAAGGAAAATATCAACTGTGATTTAATTGGTTTGACGGGAGAATTGGAAGGTGTATCCACAGGGTACAACCTGTATGAAGGAACAATGAAAAAAGAATTTGCCTCCCTGCCTTTTATATCCCTCCGGCTGCAAGGAAACACTTTTACAACCAACCTGAAGGTTTTCGGAATAAACAGTACGAACAATGCAATGACGGTGTCTCTTCAATTGTCTGACGGCGCAATTTTTACACAAGCGATTGACCTGAAAGACGTTTTCAAGAATTTTACCGCACCTGCCATCCAATTATCACTGGAAATCCATTTGACCGGATTAGGCATGACCATCGATCTAGCCGACTGGCATCTGGTAAATCAGGGATATCTGGAATTATAAATCCGATAGGAGTTTCCTAAATATAAAAAAACAGGTCTGGCCTTCGGTAGCGCGCACTGGAGAACAGGATCTGAGTAGTTCAATCATCGATAACAATTAAAAAACAAGTTTTATGAGACTTATAATACAAACACTGTGTATCGCAACAGCAGTTGCTTTATCAACCGTCATAGTCAGTTGTTCAAAAGAAGACAAAGACATGGTGACGGATTCAATCAGTACGGATCAATCATCATTAAAAGTTGAAGCCGGCATATATAACAGCCGGAGTTTGGTATCCGCCGGGACAATTTCTGCTTTTCCGTCCGGGGCGTCTTTGGGATTATTCATCACTCCCAATACCTTGGATAATTATTATGACACCAAGGATAATAGTGCCAATGTCAAAGCGACCTACCTATCATCAGCATGGAGTCTGACACCTCCGGTTCTGCTGACCAGCACTACTGCCTATGTGTATGCTTACTATCCGTATAACGCATCAGCAAGTGATGCGCATGCCATACCGGTAGATCATACCAGCCAGACCGATTACATGTACGGCAAGTACAATAGCGGTGTCAATCGGCTCAGTTCTACGGTCAACATCTCCATGAAGCATGCTCTGTCCATGATCCAGTTCAAACTTTCCAAGACAGATTTCCCTTGGACAGGCCAACTCACCAAAATAGAGATTGCCAACAAATCCGGGAAAACAGTCTTATACAGTGCCGGAACAATGGAAATAGCCAAAGGGGCGATTACCTATACCAACGGACAAAATGCATCCGCCTCTATTGAGAACAGTGAAGGACTGCTTACCATTCCAACGACTGCTTCTACCGACGAGTCAACCTATCCGAAGCTGTTGGTTTTACCTGTTGCTAATTCCGGCGCAACAGGAGACCTCGTAATGAAATTTACCATTGACGGCAAAGTATATACCTGTGATGTGCCGGCAGGTACAGTCTGGGGTGCCGGCACAAAAAACACCTATACGGTAACCATTCAAGGACATGAACTCAAACTGGATACCAATGTGACCATAGAAGATTGGCTTTCCGGTATCACAGGATCCGTTGCTCCCATTCTCTAACCAAAGTCAGCGCAGGAGGACGGAAAGGGATTTTTCGTCCTCCTTTTTTCTTACATCTAAAACGCTTAATTTATGAAATTTAGACTAATACTATACCTAACTTCTGTCATTACACTTTTTGCTTGCGATGGAAAAGGCATTGAAGAACTTCTTTCCGATCCACCTCACT
The DNA here is from genome assembly GCA_030706585.1 of Bacteroidota bacterium. Taxonomy (GTDB): domain Bacteria; phylum Bacteroidota; class Bacteroidia; order Bacteroidales; family UBA7332; genus CAXXIC01. The sequence goes on along the minus strand of JAUZOF010000001.1, from coordinate 47,236 downwards.
CTCTGAGCAAAGAAGTGAGTTTTACCAGCATGAAAAGCTCTGCCTCGGATACAAATTTCAAAACAGGGGATGAGATCGGTATCTATGCTGTTAAACGTATCGGATCCGACAAGGGAACGTTACTTTCATCGGGTAACGCTGCCGATAACAAACGCTTCCGTTATGACGGCAGTCAATTCGTGGCTGCCAGTGATGCGGATAAAATCTATTTTGAAGACGGAACGGTATTCGACTACTATGCCTATTATCCCTATACATCAGGAATCAGTGATGTTACTGCTTTCAACTTCAGTGTTTCATCTGACCAAACCGTCAATTATTCAGTAAATGACCTGTGTTGGGCCAGTAATGAATCGGGAGCAATGGGTAGTCCCATCAGTTTGAGCTTCAAGCATAAACTATCTATGGTCCAAGCTACGTTCAAAGCCGGATCGGGGAAAAGCGTGACATCAGCCAGCATCAACGGAATCGTACCCGATGCCACACTAAACCTTCAGACCGGGGCAGTTTCAACACTCGGTAACATTGGGCATTCCATCAATATGTACTCCTATGGAGGAAGCGACGGCATCTATGTCTTCCGCAGCCTGCAACCTGCACAAACATTGAAGAATGGAAATTTATTGTTTTCCTTTACTATTGACGGACAGGAGCGGCAGTACAAAGCTTCGGATGATCTGGCAATGGCCGAGGGAACGAAATATTTCTTTGATTTCGGTCTGAAATATAAGATAAACACCACTGCCGGTGCAAATGGTACGGTCAGTGGAGGTGGTATTTATGATTGTGGACAATCCGTCATCGTATCTGCCCTTGCTGCATCCGGTTATTCCTGTGACGGATGGTTTGAAGGGGGAACTTTGGTGAGCTCCAGCAAGGATTACACCTTCAATGTCCTGGCGGACCGCAATCTGGAAGCACGGTTCTCCCAGCAGAAAGCATTAATATCGCTTACTACAACCGGAAGAGGGACAACGGGTGGCGCCGGAGAGTACGTGATCGGTCAAAGCTGTACCGTCACGGCTACAGAATATCCGTCCTATTATTTTGCCGGATGGTTTGACGGGGGAATACAGGTTTCAGCATCTTCCTCTTATACTTTTACCGTGACCGGATCACGGACATTGGAAGCCCGGTTTCTTCCACGGGATGTCTATGTGGAGGTGAAATTTGTCAGTATGGGTTTAGGTGTGCTGGGCGATGGGCCATTAGCATATGGCTCCGTCAAAATCAATCCATATTATTTTCAGGACGGACAAAGGATGATCTATTACCCTGAATACAACCTGAACGTTTTTCTATCCTTTACCTACAACGCGGCACAAGCTTCCAATGGTGCCAATTTGGGATCAAGAACCTGCACAGGAATTCCCTTGAGTATCGCACCCTACAGCAGTTATAATTTTTATCACCTTTTCTACTGGAGTGATGCCATGGTATCCACGAACCGAATGACAGACCTGACATCTATTTTGAATATGAGGCTCGACCGATCTCAAGATGCGAGCATACGCAAATACATCTTTATGGATAGTTCCATCGACTTCTATCGAACAAGTCCGTTTGATAGCGATGAGAACAATTACATATTCATCAAGTCCTTGACCAATCAAAAGAACAGCAACTATTGATCCTGTAGACTGAAACGAACTTTTAATAAAATCAAAAATCTTTCGAATATGCAAATACGAACTTTTTTATTGTGCTTGGGCTTTATGCTCTTCACACTGCACTCATCCGCCCAGTTTGTAGTGACCGACCCGACCAATCTGGCTCAGAGCATTGTCAATACTACCCGTAACGTTGTGGAGACCTCCACAACAGCGTCCAATATGATTAAGAATTTCGAACAGACGGTAAAAATTTATCAGCAAGGAAAGGAATATTATGATGGTCTCAAATCGGTTCATGATCTGGTTAAAGATGCCAAGAAGGTGCAGAATACCATCCTTTTGGTAGGGGACATCTCCGATATTTACGTCACTAATTTTCAAAAGATGTTGTCCGATTCCCACTATCGGGCAGATGAGTTAAGTGCCATTGCTTTCGGATATGCCAAACTGTTGGAAGAAGCATCCGATATGTTGCTGGAGCTAAAAGATGTGGTCAACGTAAACGGTTTGTCAATGACCGACAGCGAACGCATGGCAATCATCAGTGATGTATACGACCGTTTGAAAAAGCATCGTAATCTGGTTGCCTATTACACCCGCAAGAACATCTCCGTTTCCTACTTAAGGGCAAAGAAGGCCGGTGACACGGATCGTGTGATGTCTCTTTACGGAAGTGCCAACGACAAATACTGGTAACCATGATGCTGGCTGTAGATTTTGAAAACCTGCATCAGATCCTTCGGAATCTCTACACCGAGATGATGCCCCTTTGCGGGAATATGGCAGGTGTAGCCAAAGGGATTGCAGGCCTGGGAGCTCTCTTCTATGTTGCATCCCGGGTATGGCAAACACTTTCCCGTGCAGAACCCATCGATGTATATCCCCTGTTACGTCCCTTTGCCATCGGTTTTTGTATCATGCTGTTTCCTACCATCGTACTTGGAACCATTAATTCCATTCTCTCGCCGGTGGTGAAAGGCTCCCATCAGATGTTGGAAACACAGACCTTCGACATGAACGCTTACCAGCAGCAAAAAGACAAGCTGGAATACGAAGCGATGATGCGCAGTCCTGAAACAGCTTATCTGGTCTCCGATGAAGAGTTCGACAAGCAATTGGATGACCTGGGATGGTCACCCGCAGATATGGCAACCATGACCGGGATGTATGTGGAGAGGGGTATGTACAATATGAAGAAGTCACTTCGGGACTGGTTCAGGGAGCTGTTGGAGATACTGTTCCAGGCGGCAGCTCTGGTTATCGACACGATACGCACGTTTTACCTGATCGTGTTGGCCATATTGGGGCCGATCTCCTTTGCCATATCTGTCTATGACGGATTTCAGGCAACGATGACCCAATGGATTGCCCGCTATGTCAGTGTTTACCTCTGGTTACCTGTCTCGGATATGTTCAGTTCCATACTGGCCAAGATCCAGGTGTTGATGCTCCAAAACGACATATCCCAGTTGCAGAATAATCCCAATTACTCGATTGACGCCTCAAACACTGTTTACATAATATTTATGATCATTGGAATTGTCGGGTACTTTACGGTACCGTCTGTTTCCAACTGGATTATACAGGCTGGAGGCATGGGAAATTTCGGGCGTACCGTCAACTCGACCGTATCAAAAGGAGGTGCTATTGCCGGTGGTGTTGCTGGAGCTGCTGCCGGAAATATTTCAGGAAAATTAATCGGAAAATAAGAATCAACAATGGAATTCAAATCATTAAAAAACATCGAAAGCTCATTCAGGCAAATTCGTTCTTTCGGAATTGTCTTCGTCTGCCTTTGTACTGGAATTGTGGGGTACGCTTTGTGGAGCTCTTACAAATTTGCAGAGGCTCAACGGCAAAAGATCTACGTGCTGGACGGGGGTAAATCCCTGATGCTTGCCCTTTCCCAGGATTTGTCACAAAACCGGCCGGTGGAAGCCCGCGATCATGTCAAGCGTTTTCACGAGCTGTTCTTTACTCTTTCTCCCGATAAGGATGCTATCGAAAGCAGTATCCAACGGGCCTTGTTTCTGGTGGACAAAAGCGCTTTCAGCTATTACAAGGATCTGACCGAGAAAGGGTACTATAACCGGATCATTTCCGGTAATGTCAACCAGACTGTCACTATCGACAGCCTGGCCTGTGACTTCAACAGCTATCCTTACCGTGTTGTAACGTATGCCCGGCAAATGATTATCCGCGAAAGCAATATCACAGTCAGGAGCCTCATTACCCGTTGCCATCTGATCAACTCGGTCCGTTCGGATAACAATCCACACGGCTTCACGATGGAGAAATTTGAGGTAGTTGAAAATAAAGACATCAAAGTTATTGACCGCTAAACACGAGAAGAGATGTATAAAATCAAACAAACAGTTGCCCGCATCCGAAATGCAATGGATGATGGGCTACAGCGTATGTGTGGAGCACTGTCCCCGGACAAAAGAGTGACTACGGTAATTATCATGATAGCCGTATTTGGAACCATTTCCCTTTATATCACCATCAGCTCCATTTACAATATCGGGTGGAGGGACGCCTGCATACAATATGGCAATGCCGAAACAGGCAGTATGAGTATCCAACACATCCAACAACTTAAAATTGTTCCCGGAACGCACGTTGGTTCATCATCGAAGGATATCATTAACAATCAATTAAACCAACCAATGTATGAAAGAAAATAATCTTCCCCTGGCTGGAAGCATGCAAAAGCTTACTTCCTTACAAAAGCAGAAGGTTAAGAAATATGCAGTCTTTGCATTGCTCTTTGTGGTCTTCTCCGCTTGTATCTGGCTGATCTTTTCCCCTTCGAGCGGTAAAAAAGGAAAGGATGCTTCTTCCCATGGGTTTAACCCTGACCTGCCGCTTCCCAAAGAACAAGGGATTGTCAAGGATAAGAAAGTGGCCTATGAACAGGAGCAAAACAGTCAAAAGCAACAGGAAAAAGTACGCTCCTTACAAGATTTTGCAGCTCTATTGGGACAAGATGGGAAAAACAGGTCTAACCGGGCAATTTCTCCGGCAGGAAACGGGACTTCCGGTATAATAGGTGGAAATCCAAACCGGAATTTTACGTCCTCTCATTCTTCTATTCAGAATTCAGCTCACGTATACAGGAATATCAACCGTACACTGAACACATTTTACGAGAGCCCCGGGAAAGATTCCGAAAAAGAACGGTTGGTAAAAGAACTGGAAGAAGCCAAGGTCAGGCTTTCCGAGAATGAGAACCGGAAAAGCAACATGGATGACCAGATGTCACTAATGGAAAAATCCTACCAGATGGCGGCCAAATACATGCCGCAAGTGCAGGGACAACCGAACACTTCAGCAACTACAAATGTCCAAGCATCTACCCGGAATGGCACTGGTAAAGCCCGTGTTATTCCGGTGTCGCAGGCCGTATCGCAAACGGTTTCTTCCCTACAACCACCGGCAGGTGCAACATCTTCCGGTCAAGCCCGGAACACCGGATTTCTGACGCCCACATCCACCGTGTCGCAGGATACAAAAAACACCATCGACGCCTGCATCCACAACAACCAAACGGTGATGAACGGGCAAAGCGTGCGTTTGCGCCTATTGGGTTCAATGAAGGTCGGCAGTATGGTAATTCCCCGGAATGCTATTATCACAGGTGTCGCAAAAGTACAGGAGGAACGGTTGGACATCACGGTCAGTTCGCTGGAATACGAAGGTTCCATCCTTCCGGTCGAACTGTCCGTTTACGACACCGACGGGCAACAAGGCATTTCCATTCCCAACACGGTGGAGGTGAATGCGGCCAAAGAAGTGGTGGCCAACATGGGAACCAGTACCGGAACCAGCATCAGTCTGGCGGGCAATGCCGGGCAACAGCTGGCAGCCGATATGGGACGTAGCCTGATTCAGGGAGCCTCGCAATTGGTATCCAAAAAGCTACGGGAGGTAAAAATCAACCTGAAAGCAGGATACCAGGTCTTGCTGCTTCCCAATGACAAACAAAACTCAATTCAATAACCTCTAATTTCTTTCTTACAGTATGAACCGTATTATCATATGTGTTGTTATCTCAGCAACCCTATTTTCTGCCAATGCGCAAACGCAGCCATCAACAGGTGACCTTTATCAGGGCATGACCCGCAAAATCATGTACGACCGGATGATTCCCCCTTATGGGCTCGAAGTCGCCTTTGACAAAACAGTACACATTATCTTCCCATCGGCGGTAAAGTATATCGACCTGGGTTCCTCCAACATCATAGCCGGCAAAGCGGACGGATCGGAAAATGTCGTCCGGGTGAAAGCCGCCGTCAAAGGTTTTGAGGCGGAGACCAATTTTTCTGTCATCACAGAGGAAGGCAGTTTCTATACCTTCAATGTGAAATATGCCGACGAACCCCAAAAGCTCAACGTGGAAATGAAGGACTTTGTTCATGACGAGGAGGCTGTAAACCGACCCAACAACTCCATGGATGTTTATCTGACTGAACTTGGCAATCAATCCCCGAAACTGGTTCACCTGATTATGAAATCCATTTATCAGGAAAACAGACGTAAGGTGAAACATATCGGGAGCAAACGGTTCGGCATTCAATACCTGCTCAAAGGTATTTACACGTATGACGGCATGTTGTACTTCCATACACAAATCAAAAACAGCTCGAATGTTCCCTTTGAAGTGGACTTTATCCGGTGGAAGGTTATCGATAAGAAGATCGCAAAACGGACGGCCATACAGGAAACGGTGATGGAGCCGCTGCGGGCATACCATTTCACAACACAGGTGCAGGGTGGAATTTCAGAACGGTCGGTCTTTGCCATGAAGCAATTTACCATCCCCGATGACAAACAATTGGTTGTGGAGCTCTTCGAGAAAAACGGGGGGCGCCACCAAAGCTTTGTAATCGACAATAATGATATTGTCAGGGCTCAATCCATTAATGAACTAAAAATAAAATGAAATGCAACGGACAGCTTTAATAATGGCCGTAATTATAAGTCTAACGGTTTCTTCTCAGGCATGGGGACAGCGTCACCTGCCTTCACAAAAGGGAATCCAACTAACAGCCGGTTTAGTGGACGGATTGAACCTAAATACCCAAAGTGACGGGTTCGGATTCCACAGTGGGTTGGCATTGACCAGTTACACCAAAGGTGGCAACCACTGGTTGTTGGGCGGAGAATACCTGCAAAAACAACACACGTACGGGCTGATGCATATACCACAGGCCCAATTTACCGGTGAAGCAGGGTATTTCCTGAATGTTCTCTCAGATAATAGCAAGACCCTCTTCTGTTCCGTTGGCCTCTCGGCCTTGGCCGGTTTTGAAACCATCAACTGGGACAAAAAATTGCTTGCCGATGGAGCCTTGATCCAAAACAAGGATGCATTCATTTATGGCGGAACTCTAACCTTTGAATCGGAATTTTTCACAACGGATTACCTCTCCCTGTTGTTCAATGTCCGGGAACGGATGCTGACAGGGTCTACTGTCGGAAAGTTCCACACACAAATCGGGATGGGAATCCGTCTCTATTATTAACCCATATCATACATCAACTATGAAACGTTTTGCAACTGATATTTTTTTAGTGCTACTGCTGATGGCAGTGGCATGTGCCTGTAGCAGCTGTAGTGATCATTTGGATATTAAAAAAGAGTATGCTTTTAGCGTGGAGACGTTGCCGCTTCCCAAAAGCCTGAAAAAAGGAGAATCGGTCGATCTGGAATTTTCTGTTCTGCGGGAAGGACACTACTCCGGGGCAACATATAAGTTTCGATACTTCCAGTCCTCCGGCGAAGGAAATCTGACGGACAGTGTCGGGGAAGTGATACCGATGAACCGGTTCCGGTCAATTACGGCCGATAACTTTGTGCTGCACTATACCAGCCAGTGTGAGGATCAGCAACAACTGGATTTTGTATTTGAAGATAATTTTGGGCAGAAAATGGAATACACCCTATCCTTTGCCAACAAGCAATAAAGACAGAATAAACAGCACTTATTTTTTCACCTGGGAAGCCTCTGATTTTAATTTGGAGGCTTCCTTTTTCATTTTGATTCCTATCTTTTCAACTATACGAAAGTATAATAACAATAAAAGACATGGGACAAACTATTTAGATATCAATTCGTGGCTATATCTATAGTGTACTTTCTTGTGTAGCGAATAACTAAAACCCATTTAAGAAGAGTCTGATGGGCTAAACAGATTCGATAATCTTATCGACACGTCCCTGCAGCATAGTTATTAAACCGGTTTTATCTGTAGCATTGTACCGCTGATAGTGTCCATATTGATTCACGATAAAAGTTCTCAAGACATCTGAAAAATCAAAACGGTATCCCATTACGGGCACTGAGCTTTTGAAATAACTATTCCGATTTACCTGTTCTGTTATCCAATTCTTCTCTTCGCGGCTTAACCGACCGCCTTCATTCAGTTTTTGCCGAAGCCTGTAGGCTGTCGAATCCTTTAAGTCTTCCAATGCGGGAACCTCCCACGGTACAAATTTGATTGCTAATTGTTCCATAATTTGAACTATTAAATGATTAAACCCAATATCAAAGTAAGCAGAATGAGGAACAGGATCGTCATAAGAATCTGGCATGCCAGACGCAACAGAGAGCGCAACAACAACCATCCCATAAAAACAGCCAGAACAGTTCTTAGTTCACACTGCATCACCATCCAGCTAGCCATCAACAACAACCTAGCTAGCGCCAATAACCCTGCCACAATCATCCATTTCCTGATAATATGTTGATTCGTGAGTAGAGGGAGTTTTGTTTTCGTTATTTGCTTTCCGTTATGCTTCATGCTGACTTTTTTTATATGCGTCATCGGTCGGGTCGGTCGTTTTGTTCATAGGCAAGCAAGGTGAAGGGAGCAGGACAGGCAAGTTTTTGATGGACAAATACGCTCACTCGGCAACGGGAATGAGGAAGATTTTCCGTCAAAACCGGAAAGCTTGAACTTGTCCAGTCCGTTAAGCACCTGCAAACACCTTTGCCGTATGACACAAACACAGACACCGGACGTATTATAGTCCGAAAGGGGAAGGATGAAAGAAAATGGAACAAAAATCTTGTTTGAAACGTAAGTTATACAGCATTATGGATGCTGGCATGAAGAATGTGCAGAAAGCAACTGCACTAATGGCAAGGGTACGCGAAGCAGGTACGCTTGTCATTTAGCACCAAGACTTTTTTGGCTGTGAACGTGACACTCCGTGCCTTCATGCCCGGCGCAGCGTGGCATAAGAAGTATACGAAAATTGGAACGGTAGCGCCAAGAGTGTCGCAGGCCATTCCAAATTCAACATAAAATTATATCTTGATAAAAATGTATTATAAACACATTTTTTCATTGATAAAAATGTATATTTGCAGCAAATATAACTCAAAAGGTCATGTATCGCGAAAAAATCAACGAATTAAAGAAATGGAAAGAAGATAAGTTCCGCAAACCACTTATCGTCAGGGGGGCACGTCAGGTTGGGAAGACATGGCTTTTACAGGAATTTGGCCGCACTTCATTCTCTAAACTTGTCTATGTCAACTTTGAAGAGGTTCCTGCATTGCAAAATATCTTTTTGCATGATTTTGATATCCAACGGATAATAACCATACTTCAAATACAGTCTCAAACGACAATCACACCGGAAGACACCCTCATTGTTTTTGATGAAATCCAGTCTGCAGAAAGAGGAATTACTTCGCTTAAATATTTTTGCGAAAATGCACCTCAATACCATATCATTGCAGCAGGATCGCTTTTAGGTATGGGTTTGCATAGTCAAATTTCTTTCCCTGTGGGCAAAGTTGATTTCATGGACCTACGCCCCCTATCCTTTTCTGAGTTCTTATTATCGTTGAATGAAGCGGAATTGGTTGAAGCATTGAAAACCCGGAACTGGAGTGTAGTTTCTATTTTCGGTGAAAAGCTCAAAGAATATCTCCGGTATTATTTTTTCGTAGGCGGGATGCCGGAAGTTGTTGATGCCTTCGTTCAAACACGTGACTGGCAACTGGTCCGGCGTATTCAAAACAGGATTTTAAATTCTTACGAAGGCGATTTCTCAAAACATGCTCCCAATGAAGTTGTGCCCCGCATTCGGATGATATGGCAGAGCATTCCCTCTCAATTGGCCAAAGAAAATAAGAAATTCGTGTATGGAGTCATCAAAGAAGGTGCTCGTGCCAAAGAATTTGAATTGGCAATACAATGGTTAGTCGATTGCGGATTACTATTAAAAAGTCACAGAGTATCAAAACCGGGCATCCCTCTCTCTGCTTATCAGGATTTATCTGTATTCAAATTGTTTCTACATGATGTTGGGTTACTCGGAGCTATGGCTGGACTGAATGTAAAGACAATTATCGAAGGAGATGAGATATTCTCCGAGTTCAAAGGCGCGCTTACAGAACAATATGTCATGCAACAATTGCGGTTGGACAGCGAAAGATACATTGGGTATTGGACCAATGAACGTAGTACCTCGGAAGTTGATTTTGTCATTCAGCAAGCAGGAGATGTAATCCCGATAGAAGTAAAATCAGGAGAAAATTTGAAAGCCAAAAGTTTTAAGTTGTTTTGTGAGAAATACATGCCCTCTAAGGCACTGCGAACCTCCTTGTCTGACTACATGGAAGAATCGTGGATGACCAATATACCTCTATATGGGATTGAGTAAATCGCCTAATAAGACATTTCTTGTTTTTAGACCATCACAATATAATGGGATTTCATGCTCAATTATATCATTTTTGCCTTTCTAAGAGTTATAAATCACACTCTATTGTGATTATGAAAGCAATACTCTGCCGCTCTGCCCCTGCACTGAAAATGCATCCGAAGTGATTGCTCATAAAAACCGGGAAAAGATCTTTCAGGTGTAAAACATCTAAAAAATAAGAAGCTAAAAGAGACTCCAAAGAAGAGACCCTTTTAGCCTTATTTTCTGAAATTATGCCGCATAACAAGCCTATCCATAAGCCTTTAATAAGCCTGTTAGGTCGCTACAAAGATAGTGTTTATATGTCTAAAGTCTTAATGTTAAAGTATGTGATTTTTACCGAATATGAATTTCGGATTTTTATATCCGGATCATGACACAAGCACTTTGCGATACCTGCATTATTGAAGGGTAAATTTCTTGTGTTGACAAAAAAAGGGCTACAAAAGCCCTTCATTTGCAAAACTATAATGATCCTCTTCAGTCATGATAATATGATCGAGGAATGAAATATCCAAAAGTTGACAAGCTTCTTTTAACTTCTTGGTCATCTTGATGTCTTCCAGGCTTGGTTGAAGGATGGAAGACGGGTGGTTATGCGAAAAGATGATTGCTGAAGCATGCGCTTTCAGCGCCGTTTGCATAATGATTTTAATATCCACCATCGTACTTCCAACTCCACACTTGGAGATATTGGATATGCCCAATACCCGGTTAGCCCGGTTCATGAAAATAACGTATGCTTCTTCATGGTGCTGAATGCAATTCTCAAAAGCTATACGGAAGATTTGTACAGTGTCTTCCGAACATTTGATTTGAAAACGCTCTGTAGTTTTTGCAGTATCTTTATATGATACGCTAATTTCCGGAATTTTGAAATAATCTATTTTCATGATAAGCAAAGTTTAATTGTTAAACAATAATTTTTTGCTTTCACGTCCACAGGAAATGCAACCACTTCATGCAAGGTTTTCGACAAGAATACAACCCAACAGGGTGGAGATTGTTGTCCGAAACACGTAGTGCATGACCTTGTAACTTGTGGATGATTTCCTGTAACTTTGCTAAAAATCTAGTAGAGAAACAGCTTTAATAACCACGTATTTTCAGGCAGTTTGAATTTTTACTTATCTTTGTCTACATAAATCAAACAATCTTAACATAGAAGAATTAGTAAGCAAGATCAAAGAACAGATGAATGTCTTTACGGACAATGCTGATCAGCAAGTGGAAAAAAGTAATAAAGCAGCCGGTACTCGTGCTCGTAAAGCATCTTTAGAACTGGAGAAACTATTGAAAGAGTTCAGAAAAGTATCTATTGAAGCAGGCAAATAATCTGTATTTTACAAGCCAAAACCTCCGTAAGAAGCTATGAATATACGCTTCATACGGAGGTTCTTTATTTTTAAATATAATTTCTGTTCTCTATGGGCTCCAGACAAAAATATTCACTATACTAGAAACCAATCCTCTCTGTTATTTCTCAATTTTAATTCTTGACTTGTTCCCTTCGAAATGTAACCGTATAAAAGCATGTACATCGGATTCCTTATAGTAAGTCTTTTGCTCGATTCGCCTAAAAGGCAATCGCCCAGAGCTGCGATACCGTTGCAACGTCCGCTTGCTTATATTCAGCATCAGGCACATATCCTGATTATCCAGCAGCAGTTCACCATCAATCTTATGACGTGGTTTTTCCTGCTTCGTCATACGGCTTTCCAACATATCAAACCGATCCATTATCCGTCCCATCCAGGCTTCAAAAATTTTATTTTCAACAAACATAATTCGGTTTTTATTGGTGGCCAATAATAAAATAGCTAACATTAGAGGGATCTTTCAGAATAATATCCTTTTCCCTCATAAATTTAATATAGCTTTTGGCAGTACGTTCTTTCACGTCCAAAAGCAGTTGTATCTGTTCGCATAAATCCACGTAGGTGCAATACCGTTGTTTACTGAAGATATTCCGGGCTATTCCAATGAGTTCGATTTCTTTGCGTTTTTCTTTATCCTCTTTGGACTTTTCTCCCAGGTAGGCATGCATTCCTATTTCCTTATCCCATGCAAACTGAATCAATGGAACATCCAATGGGCTACCATCACGAACCTTCAAAGCTTTGACAACGGAGATTTGAGGGTTCTCATCCCGTTCAATCGATAAAATAGCCGCAGCCTTACGTTGTAATTCCGATCCCAAATGGCCACGCAATTTCATCCCATTGGGAATAAAATGGAGTACACAAACAATACAAGTTTTGTAAATACCGGCTAAGCGGTACAATTCGTCAATCACAGCTATACTCTCTGCTTCATCGTTTGCACCTCGTACCAGGTCGGCAATACCATCGATCACCACCATATGTATTCCGCCATATTGATAGTAGAACCTATCCATACTTTGAATAATTGCCTGAAGTCGTTCTTTTCGTGACATACTTGTCAGACAATATGCCTTGAAACAAGGAACCATAGTATTTTGTTTACCCCTTCGCAAAATATTTGATATGTTCTTGTAAAGCTGCATTTCTGACTGTTCAGTATCATAAAGCAACACTGCTTTATTTACATTATTTGTATCAATCGTTGTTCCAAGGGTATCAACAGTTGAATTGGCATTACGGATGGCTCCGGTAATCAGGCACCCAACATAATTACTTTTTCCCGTTCCTTCTCCACCCGTAATGCCTAACAAATTACCCTGAGTTCCCAAGGGAACATCATTAATGGAAATAATCATTTCCGCTTTTATCGGTGGATTATTAAAATCTATTTCACAAGGCTTTAATATGGCCATAGTTTCGCTATATATTGTATCTAAAAATTCAAGAAATAATTTTAGAAAATGCTCTCGGGTATTCCCTGCTTTGAAGTAATCGGAAATATCTTTGTCCGTTTTTTCGCCGGAAAGAGGCAGCACAAGTCGTCTGACACTGAATTCAGATAATTGCTGCTGATGCTTTATTGAAGATTCCAATCCCGTCTTATCGACATCATAAAGCAACACGATATGTTTGAAACGATGAGATAACCTTCGAATAATCGTCACAGGAATGTTTGCTGTTTCGCTGTTGAAACAAATCGCATAAAATCGATGTGATGCTAACGACAACACGTCTTTTTCTCCACCGGTAATAAATAGTGTATCGCCTTTGGCCGGCAAATGCTCCAATCCAAAACAATAGCTTTCTCCAATATCTCCTCCATATAAAAAACGTATGGATGAAAATGGACGGTAAATCTTTATACATCGTTTGCCAATGTATCCGAATAAAGGTTCCGTCTCCGATGATTGCAAAATAAAAGGCTTGCCCTCGTTATTTACACTTCGATATTCTTTCAAGGAAATCACCTTATAAGCTTTCAAAACTTCAGCGGTAACACCATATTGTACCCAAAAAGATGATTCTTTTGCCGTGTAATTTTGCTGGATAATATTATAGGGCTTATTCTTTTTCGGTTCTGCACTTATTTCCGGTTTGGGGCTGGATAGATTCCTCGGCAAAGTCGTTTTAACTGGTAGTACATCATCATTCAGATGCAACGACAAATCCCTATTAATAATTTGAAGTATTTCTATAAAATCTTTGGGGTTATTGCAGTCCAAGCCATTTTGTTTCCCGGCATAAAAGAAACAGTCTCCGCTAAAATCATCATTACCAAAATCCTTGATTCTATAATATCCATTTTTACGGTCAAAGAACACATTGCAGGAAGCCCGTTTATCCTCGTACAAAGGATTTAGGAAATTCCGACCAATGCGCCATTGCCCCGGGATATAATGTTTGAACACATCCAGTCCCCTATTTGTTTTCCTTAGCAACTCTTCTTTGTTGAGCATAGTGATAATGATTGTCGATTAGATTTTGTAAAGCTTCTTTAGTACTACGCACTCGCCGTTCATTGAGCATCCGCTTGATTTCACCAATGGTATAATAAGTTTTACCTGAAATAAGCGAATACGAGATGATACCACTAGAACGTAGTCTCTGTAAGGTGCGTTGACTAATCTGGAGAAAAGTACAAACCTCATAGCTATCGACCCATTCTTCATCTGGATTCTTTGTCTCAACTGTCTGGTGCTCCACCACGAATTTGGCAATTGTATTTATTTTTGCCACAATTTCCTTATAAGCCGCCGCTTCCATTGTTATAACTTCCATTAATTTTTGGTTTTAATGCTTGCAAAGGTCCACAAAAGAAGAAACCGAGGTTGTACAGTTGGTACAACTATTTTTTCAACAGTCCGAAATTCACTGTCTACAAACCGACTATGAATAGATTTCCACATATCTGCCAATAAAAATCTTGGTATAAGAAAGTTGAGCTGATTTTTGGGCATAAAAAAACCTCTGAAACATTTGTTCAGAGGCTTAATACTCGACTTTAAAGTATAAAATCTTGGTATAATAATTGGTATTTCTGACACCAATATATCCTGATTATCAATATTGTAATAAAAACATTAGTTTGCAATAAAAAAAGATAAGCTTGGTAAAAATGGCATCATCTATTTCTGATCATCTTTATTCATCTTTGCAATCAACTTTGATTTAAGTTCATCCAGAAACTGAGTTCTGTTATTACGACCTCTTATAGAAAGATACGTGTGGTAAACGTCTCCTAAATCAACATTAAACACATTTTCGAAATAGTCGGTAAGACGCTTGAGAGACATCTTCCCAAAATTGAAACATCCCATTTCACATAGAGCATAAATCAATTCTACAAGATCTGTTTTGCTTCCAGTCCAGGTTTCTTTCACTTTGGGAAAAATCAATCCGTTTGGGTCTTCAGATGCCTTTTCAAGTCGTTCCAACTCGTTATTAATGTATACTGTTAGCATGTCATTCGCCAGAATTTTAGCTACTATAAAATCACAACAGGTAGAAAACCGAAGATCACGTTCAAAGTAAAAACTATCTAATACCAATTGAATATCCGGCTTCTTACGAAGAAAATAGTGATGATCGAAATGCGTATGGCCACCTCTATAATATTTATAGAACTCTATATGCTTCTCAAAATAATGGTGAATCCGGTTCAGTTCCTTTTCCAAATAAGATTTGATAGCAATATTGCTACCTGCCGGACGGGACATCTCTATATTATATATTCTTTTATAATAGATTAGTTTACAACTCAAATGAGGTTTGATTATCTTGAAAAAATGAATTTCAGAATCTTTATCTTTGAACGAATGTTCAACAACTAAAGATTTAAGCTCCGCAAATTGATTTTCCAATAATGCTATTGAGGCCGATGCCTTATCTATAATATTCGATTCTTCTAATTCTATTAATTGCAGTTGTTTGTGCAAACTCTCTGTGAAATTTTGAATAAAAGTCATTATTAAATTTTGAATTTAGATATCAACATTGAACATCAACATTGACCCTGATTGTTCTGGAATTAATCTCGTGTTAACATATGACTATTCTTCTTTTATAATTTGGTGGCTATTTCTATTTATCCTCTGAGTCGAATAGACAAAAAGAATTTAGGATCTTTTTCAACCTCTCACGCCTCTTTATATATCATTCGACATTCCGGAGTCCTTTAATCCCATACGATATAGATTCTGTTTCCCTTCAGGTTATTCATTACAAAGGACAAATTAGCTACTGCCATTAGTATAATTCATTGAATCGAAAAAGCCGTAAAACGAGAGGTAATACCTGTTTTACGACCCAATAGAAGGATAAAAGAAAAGTGAATTTTTTTGTTAAAAACGCCTTCAAAACCGCACATTTAATTGTACCCCAAGGTAAATTCAACTGGTAAAAAGGGGAAAACAACAAACCGCAGCAAAGGTTCACGTTCCGCCCATACCACTAAAAACACAAACACCTTATAATTAATTGATTATAACATATTTACATATCCAGTTTGGATCTGATCCTAACAAGAGATTTCTATATTCAATTCGTTATCGGAATTTCATTGATCAGATTGCAATTACAAGCAAACATTTACTAAATGTGCGAATATGATAGCGTAACCGACAATACTATTTTGACATTGCCAAAAGAGCTACGCACTCTTCGTTAAAAATAACAAATTCCAATATTACATAAGTCATCATCTACTTCAAGATACATTTATCCTTAAAATTAGCGAATAATACACATCAGCTCTAATCCAATTAGATTTATATGCATCGCTTTCTTTCGTGTTAACATACTATATGTATGCTGTAATTACTCATGAAAGTTTAAAGACAGACCTAAAGACTTCACCTATATTTCTGAATAAAAGCAGCAAGAGGTATTCCCATCACTGGATAGTTAGGATACGGATGCGGATTACCCCATTGAACTTCTATTTTATTTACTTCGGAATTTTCAGTATAAGGCATTGTATATTTATCATCTGATGAGAATTTATATCCATCCCGATTATCGATACCAATACCAGCATCCACAACGTATATATGCTCGGCTTCCCGTCTATCGAATCTTTCAATGATATTCTTTCGTACTTGCCACATGCATGCATTTTGCTTAATAGTAAAATCACCGGCCATATTATTCAACATACCACAAGTCGATTGTGGAATCATTACCACAAACCGGCCAGCCGGCACTACTTTCAGATACGATTGTGCCATTTGTTCGATTTGTTTGTTCCATGTGTTGAAATCGATTGTAGCTGGATTAGGAAAATCCCGAAAATCGTTGAGTCCAAGAAATTCCACTAAAATGGAAGGGGCTTTCAGACTCCACATCGACAAATACTTACCATAATCAAAGCTCCATTGATATTGTTCATATTTTGTTTCCACCCATTTTCTTCCATCATATCTCACGAAATGAGCCAAAGCATTATCATACATGATGTCATTTTTTCGAGGATTTAGTTTCAACCCGGTTTGTTGATCGAACACATATGCCTCCTTGAAATATCTCTTGGTAAAATAAATTTCTTTAGGTTCCCATTTTTTATTAGGGAAACGATTGATTTCATGCACTAGCTGCCAAAAAGCGGTAGAACCCCAATATTTACAGTCTCCTTCCGGTTGCCAAAACCCGTTATAGGCATCGGCTCTGCCTTTACTTACTCTAAAGTAGCCCTGCAATGACCATCCCGGACGTCCTTCGTCAAATTGTCCCGGACAGCCATCTACTTCCTGTAGTCCAACCATCCGGATTTTGGGCACATATCCTTTTTTTAAAAGTGCATCCTTGAAAAAAGCTCCATACGTAAAGCTATCTCCAATAATAGAAACCGTCACCGTATCTGTACCAACGCCCGGACGTCCTACCGAAATAACAGAAGACATTGCTTTTACAGTTTCAAATTCATCTAGATTGATCAATTGCAAACGGAGAGAATCTCCATTCTGAGGTGAGGAGATGCTTGCAACCCGTTCAAGCCGCCGTTGGAATTTAACAGTTCCCGAAAACCTGACAACATCGTTATACGGCCTCCAACGTTTGATCAACGGTTCTACAAAAACATTGTTCTGTACGCCATCCAACATATATAATGTTGATGGCAAACAGATGTCATTTCTGAATATCCCTAATGATACCGCATCGACATGTTGCACCGATTTTGATCCAATGCGAACACCGGCTGTATCCGTGGCAACCGGTTCCGAAGCCGGGCAAACACATTTTGCCGGAAGCACATCCGACCAAAATATCAGCAACAACACGGACAAAATGATTTTCAAATTCTTATTCATGACCAAAAAGTATAACGACATTACTTAAACAACGAAGCTCCGTTAAGCAGCTTACGATAACGGATCAGGGCCTCCAGATAATAATAATCGGCATATGGCAGTGGCACATCCACTTCCATGTTATCGGGCATTGAACCTACGCTATGCTTTAAGAGAAAATTTCTATTGGATGCATCTTGAGCCAGATATACCGGTGAAGAGAGAGCCTGCAATTGCACTTTTGCCACATTCAAATATTTCCTGGCGTCGTCTTTGGATACGTATTGACTCAACTCAATCAGGGCAGAAGATATAACGGCTCCCGCAGAAGCATCTCGGCAAACATTCGGAATTTTAGTGTCATCAAAATCCCAATACGGAATTTTATCCTTTGGCAAACGGGGATGATTGAGAATGAAAGCCGCTATTTTTTGTGCCTGATGCAAATAAACGACATCTTTCGTTTCGCGATAACACATGGTATAGCCATACAGAGCCCATGCCTGACCTCGTGACCAGGAAGATTCGTCGGCAAACCCCTGACGTGTTTTACGAGCTTTTACTTTTCCCGTTACCGGATCATAGAAAACGACATGATAGCAACTTGCATCATTACGAAAATGATTTTTCATGGTAGTATTTGCATGAGCAACAGCCACTTCCCGAAATTTAGAATTCCCGGTAAGTTTATATGCTTCAAACAACAATTCGAGATTCATCATGTTATCAATAATCACCGGATAAACCCCGGCACCTCTGTCCCATGACTTTATACATCCCGTCACCGGACTGAATCTTGTACAGAGAGATTGAGCGGCTCTTATAATCTTAGCTTTATAGTCAGCATCGCCAGTCAACCGATAACCATTGCCATAACTACAATAGACAATAAAACCAATATCATGCGTATTGGTAGCATTTTGCATGCCTTCCAAACGATCGGAGAAAAGTTTGGCATGCTGTTTTATCTGCTCATTTTTAGAATATCCGTACAAATACCAAAGCGTTCCCGGGAAAAAGCCACATGTCCATGAAGTAGTATCACATAAAGCCAGATTTCCATTCTTATCCAGCGTAACGGGAAACTTTCCAGGCCGATCTTTTACACTTTCAGCCATCTTTATCTCTTGTTTTACTGCAAAATCAAGTTTTTGATTGATGGTGGTAAGAAAAGATTTTGATGTAGCTTTGGATTGTGCACATAAGGTTATGGTTCCAACAACACACACAAGCAGTGCAACGTGTAGTTTCAATCTCATATTTTTTATATTTAGGTTTGATTAATGATTAAATTCCAATGCATGATCGCCGTTCACATCCTGGCCCGACCAAATTTTCACTGCCGTCCAGGCTTTATCCTCACACGTCCAAAACGAATCGTTCACCGACAAACCAAGCGGTAGAAAAATATTGGTGCATATATATAAGCTTCCGGTATTGTTATATACATCTGCTAATCCGGGCTGGTCTCCGCAAACTCCTAAATTCAGCCACCCGGCAGTCGAGAATGTATTCGGTGCATCCAACGTTTTTCGAATCACAGCGGTCAGTGCAGCCCGCACCTGCCCTTCAGTCAAAGATACCGGCAAATTTTTATGCAAAGCCATATCCGCAAGGTGTTGAAACGCTGCACCTCGGTAGACTATTGATCGGCCCGTTGCCGGGAAAGATCCATCTGCATTGATACATCTCTCTTGCAATTGTGCATACCGTTTGCTGATCGTATCCAATTTACCCGCGTATTGTTTATACCTGTTAGTTTTCTGTATCATTACATACATAATTGTATTCATATACGGCTGAATAACATAGCTATTGTAATAATTTATATTAAACGGATTTCCATCCGAGAACATTCCATCTCCCGTATACCAGTGTTCCATAAATTCGCGAATGCCGAATTCAATACGAACCGGATCATACGGAATATCGTACTGACAGAAGAATGCTTCTATCATCGCTGAAAACAATATCCAGTTGTTATACACCGGAACGGTTGACCGCGTTTTTTTCAAGGCTTCAACAACCTGATTCTGCACTTTGGTATCCAAATGATTCCAGAGCCACGGAGCCCGGATAAGAGCCAGTGCAACATAGGATGCATCTACCAAGGGCTGAGGGATAGGTGCCATCCATGCCACATAATCTTTTGCCGCAGGATTCGTGGCATTATCGATCGCTTTCAGGCTCCATTCGCGGTAACGATTTCTCAATGCTATCTCATCTTGCGAGCCACCTTCCGAATTAAGCCAGGGAGCAATTCCACTCAAAGTTCTGCCAAAGATTTCGAGATAAGCCACCTTTTTCCTATTCTTCGGATCATCGCTAATAGACGGAACCGACACTGGCATTTCTTCACGCAAGCGGTCGTTTGCGAGGTTCGACATTACGGGTTTTGCAATTTTGTCAAGATAGTTAAGCCATTCAAGACGTCGATTCTCCGCACCATTGTTTTGCGCTGATAAATCGGGAATAATCACACTGCCGACAACCAAAATCAGCAAAAAAAATAGTCTCTTCATAATGTTTTCAATTAATATACAGCTACTTCTTAATTTATTATACCAGTTTCAATCAACCAGTTTTCCGCCAACACTGGCCAATATCCAGTTATTCCCGGATTCTTACGTACCCGAATACTATGTCCTCCATTGGGGAAAATATGCAGCGAACACCCCTTAACATCCTGCTTCAAGAGACTTGAAAAATATAAAAGACTGTTTACGGGTGACACAGTTTGGTCATCTTCTGCCAGTGCGATAAAAGATGGTGGAGTTTGTATGCCTACATGCAATTGGCAGGAAAATTGTTCCAGGAGTGCTGGTGTTGCCTTTTTCCCCAAAAGCGTATTCCGGCTGGGCACATGAGCCGCTTCCAGCATGGAGATGACCGGCGAAATGAGAATTGCAAAGGCTGGTATAAAACTGTTGTAATCAATCGAATCATTCGGAAGATACCACTCATTGGTGATCGTGGACAGACATGCCGCAATATGACCTCCTGCCGAAGCTCCCATTACACCCACTTTAGTTGCATCATACCCCCACTCTTTTGATTTTGAACGAATCCATCTCATCGCTCTTTGTGCATCCTGCAGCGGCGCTTTATACGAATCGATTACATCCGGAGATTGCGGCAAACGGTATTTAAGGACAAAAGCAGTCACTCCGATAGTATTAAACCATTTTGCCAACTGAAATCCGGTAGCATAAGAAAGCACCGAATAACCGCCGGATGGCAGAATCAATACGGCAGCGCCTTTGTTCTCTGCATTTGAAGGCCTGAATGCATACATACCAGGCACAGACACCCGGCAAATAAGTTCTGCATTCATACTATCTTTTACGCTTAATCCTCTGCTGTTCGCCATACACCCCGGTTTCCAAATCCGGATAAACTCCTGAGCTCCGACAGCAGATGCAGAGAACATCCAGATTAACGATAGCAAGAAAAAATATTTCTTCATAATTTTGTTCGTGATTGAAAAATAAATACAAGGAGAAGGAATCATCGTTGGTGCATGATCTCTATTTTGCAGGATATGTGCCGATGCGCAAAGGCATCAACGTCGGGAATGTCCATGCATAAGCGTGAAAAGGATAAATAACCGGCCTTTTCGGTTGAACAAACTCAGTATAACTCTTCTCATTATAAATACCGTTCATCGCTTCCAATAAATTTTCCGGCCAGGGTTCACCTTCCCCGTTTCGCGGATTGGAAAACCACTTCCATTCATCGGGATGTTTTGAGTAATAACACAAATAATCCAAGGCACTTTTTATCAATCGTCCCTCTTTATCGGACAGAAACAGATTCTCTCCTGTGCAATTGTAGGCAACCCAGCAGGCCGCAGTAATTGGAGCCAACGAGAAATAGGTGTACCATATTCCGTTCTTCTCCCGTTTCACTTCCTCAATCATTCGGCCGTCAGGGGCTATTTTTTGATCGAGATCTGACTTAATCAACCGTATGTTTTCTTGAATCTCTTTCTTATCAGCTAAAAACGATGCGCAAAGAAGCGAGCCAAACCGTCCCCAATCTCCCCAATTATTTTTCCGAACCCGAATATCATTTACAGCAGGCTGGTAGACCGACGTCACCCAGTTTACAAATTGATTTCGTTCGCGATTATTCCAAATTCCGGATCCGTCGATCAATTCAGCAGCTATCAACAACGCCGTACCATTATAGGCAAGCACCAACTCTCCGTCTGCATCCGAACATTTTTTATTAACAGAGGCCCAGGCATTCAGGAAATAGCATGCTTTTGCTCCGTACTTTTTATCTCCAGACAATCTGAAAGCAAGAGCGCTGGCATAAGCAGCAAATGCATCTCCGGACAATGCTAAAGAGTTCTTTTTATGCAGTTCCGGTTTAAAATAAAAACCCGGTACAGAAAAATTTTCAAGCGCGTGATGCGGCTTGTTTTGCAAAGAATCTGCGATATGAATTAGCTGTTCATAAGCACTAAAACAAGGCTCTGCCTTCTGCTTTATCTTCAATTTCACAAAACGAATCTGTGCGTCCGGGTGCATGGAACTTTGACGAGCCATACACAAAGTCGAACTTAAAATCAATATTAAAAGCACTATCTTTTTCATCTTCCTATTGCAGGTTTTTCAGTCGCATAATGTAACCTCCGCCCGGTCGTAAATGTATAGTGACCACATCGCCATTGCGGACTTCTTTCTCCTCGCGAACAAAAGCATTCGGTACATTATTCTTATTATCAGACAAAACAAGTGCAGATGCTTTTTTCTTAATAAAATTCAATGCAAATGAAATCGTTGTCGGTTTTTTACCATTCATAACACCAATCCACCACTCATTCCCTTTTCTTTTGGCAAAAGCAGCCACCGCTCCTATTTCAGAGCAAGGTAGCACTATCGTTTCCTCCCACACAACGGGTATATCCCTCAAAACATCTTCAGCCGGGTTATCCAGATAATTGCGATAATCGTCAGCAAAATGGGTTAATGGCGAATTATATATCACAGCCTGAGCCAGCTCATGTGCCCAGGTATAACCCCGAAGCTCTTTGGCATCGAATATAACCGGAGTAAAATCGGCCGGTCCGGCAATAAAACGGGTAAACGGCATAATTTCATCCTGATCCAAGGGCATGAGACGGTCATAGCGAGTCATCTGATACTCATTGCCCCGCACACCTTCTCGGGTCATTTCGTGGGGCCAGGTTCTGCGCAAGCCAGTTGGTTTGATACAACCATGAAAATCACACATTAGTTGGAGCTTATACGTTTCTTCACGTGCCATTTCATACCACTGCATTATTTCGGGTGTTGCCGGCGGAATAAAATCAATTTTAATCCCTTTTGCCCCTACCTGTTTCACCTTTGTCAGATAAGTACGCAGGCTCTCTACATCGCGCATCTCTTTTGAATCTACCCACACGATACTTTTTACTCCGACTGAATTCCCGTAGTCTATAACTTCTTTCAGACATTGCCACTGATCTTTACCAGGTTGTCTCCAGTCGCGCCATCCATCATCAATTAAATAATACTCCCAGGTAAGGCGTGCTGCCGCATCGAACCACAATTTTTGGTCTTCGAATTTTGGAGCTCCCACGCTCCACCATTGCCATAAAACACGTCCGGGTTTTACCCAGCTAAAATCGGTTTGAGATTCAGGAGCTTTACACAAATTAGAGATTAAATCAGTATTAACTAAATCATTGAGATTATCAACCAGAATAACACATCTCCAGGGCGAGACAATTGAATTCTTCTGATTTTTCCACCCCTGCAAATTGGTTGTAAAATTTGCCTTGACAGCTCCATTCTGCTTCACCCAGCTCATATCTGGAAAATCGACACAACCGGCTTCACTAAATACCATATAAGAGTTGCTGGTTCGGACGGTAAACGGAGCCACTATGGCCTGATTTTCGCGAATTCCGCTAAAAGAAGAAACCGTATGTAATTCCTCATTACTATCAGCATATGGAGCCCAAAAACATTGCGCAGACGCTTGTATCGGAAAAGTAGTACCATCACTATTTACAACCTTATCCTTTGCATTAGGAATAACATATTTCACGGCTACACCATCATCATAAGCCCTTACAAATAACTGATAACTGATATTGTGAGACTTGAATGGCAGTATCATTTCTCGGCAATAATTAACCGCAGTGCTATGATTTCCAAACTGAGAATACTCTTCATGGATCGTCTTTTCTGCCACTTTACCGGTCATGGAAACATCTCGTCCAATATTAATATTATCCAGAACCAACCCTAGAGAACAATCTGACAGCACTTTCGTATCGTTTTGCACAACAGCCAATTTCAACAGTTTGTTAGAAATATCTACCTTAGCCTCAATCTTTCCTCCAGGGCTCTTCAACGTTATAGCAACACTTTTCTGACTTATAACCAGCATAAGCAGTATCAGTAAAGAGACAACATATTTTAACTTCATACATTTAATTTTCAAACAATTACCAAATTCATCTTTTTCATAATTTAATCAAATCGCACCTCCATCAATCTTGAACACCCATGCATATCTGCTCAAATTATCAGATGGAGAAACCACAGGAGGCGTAATGGTTAATTGATTATTGACCGACGAATATTTTATTTTCCCCTTAAACCCTAACAATGTAACTGCATTAACGTGAGGCACATCCTTAATTGTCATTGGAATATCCTGCCATTTCGTAACAATCACATATAAATCATTGCCTTTCGTGGTAAAGAACATGTTCGGATCTTTTTTGGACTTCGTTGAATGTTTCCAAGCTTGAGTTCCATAAATTGCTTCGCCGTTAATTGCCAGCCAATCCCCGACGTCTTTCAACCGTTGTTGCATAATGACCGGAATTCTTCCATCTGCTGTAGGTCCTACATTAAGAAGCAAATTACCTCCTTTGGAGACTTTATCGACCAAAATACGAATCAGTGACTCTGAGGTTTCATAATCTTCCAGATATTCATTCCGGTTATAACCAAATGATCCTCCGATACCCCGGCATTCTTCCCAGGGGCGACCACTTTTTTCTCTCTTTACGGCCTGATCACCATCGATATCGTACTCTGTGGTATAAAAACCTCCGTGCTTTCCCCGTGTATCCTTTCCCCAACGATCATTAACCACTATGGATTCTTTGACTGGCGAGTCGTTATATAACCAAGACAGAAACTCGGTGCTTTTCCACTGATCGCTTGTAATTTCCCATTCTCCGTCCGTCCACAACATATCCGGATGATAACGGTTCACCAAGTCTTTCATTTGAGGAATCATATGATCGGACACATATTTCGGCAGATCTTTTTTATACAGAGGATTATACCATTCATACAGCGAATAGTAAAAGCCCATGTGTAATCCGCTCGCTTTAACAGCAGTCGTCAAATCACCCGCCAAATCACGGTGAGGACCTACATCTACCGAGTTCCAGTTCCAGGCTTGTTCCGATGGCCACAGTGCAAATCCGTCATGATGTTTGGTGGTTAGCACGATGTACTTTGCACCCGATTGCTTGAATATCTCCGCCCATTTTGCCGGATCAAACATCTCGGCCTTAAATTCGCTAACAAAATCAGGATATTCGGTTTTTGCACCGTAAATTTTGTTATGAAAGTCTGTAAATGCTGCAGAAGGTTTATCGGCAGGGTTTTGTCGAGCCCAGTACCATTCGGCATACTTTTCGTACACCTTACCTTTTGTCGGCGCCCACGCAGGTACGGAGTACAATCCCCAGTGAATAAAAATTCCGAACTTGGCTTCGGAAAACCAGGCGGGAACGGGACGACTGTCAATCGATTCCCATGTGGATTTATACAATGCTTGAGCATTAACACTTTGCAGAGCAATCAACAAAAACGAAGAAACAAATAATAATTTTTTCATACGAAACGAGTTATAAATCAATTTTATAAAAAGAAGTCATCTTGACTTTTTATTTTTTGACCCCCAACCCCCAAAATGGAGGCTGTAACCTTGTAAAATGAACAAAATTTCCTCATTTTAAGGGCGAATTCCTCCCCATTTTGGGGAGGTTAGGTCAGACGATAAATGTCTGACTCCGACACGAAGTCGTCGCGAGAGGGGTCGGTAATTGAAATTTAACAAATAATGCCCTTTTAGGCATATTCAGCCAAAAGTCAAGATGGCTTCAAAATGCAGTCTGAGTAATAATATTCAAATAAACAAATATTTTAGCCCAATTAGGTTCAGCCATTAGGGATGAAAAACTTTTTAGATTCAACGCCATCAATGAGAATTTTCGTAATAATCTTTATAATTCACAGAGTCTTTCATTGAGTTCTCCAATTTTAAGCGAATAGCAACTTTGCCAAACGTCTCAGACAATATTCTGGCAGAAAGATTAGGAATCGTATATTTTTAAGTGGATCAACAACAAAATACTATAACCTTCAATAATTATAGCACGAATCAAAGACTAAGCTTTTCTGCCACATTATTATCCACAGTTATCTCAATCCAGCCCGAATTTGGTTCAATTAAACCAAAAGTCATTGTCATTCAGAAAACTAAAAAAACACAATCAGTTACTCTTTAAAATCCGGACACAACTTATTGTTTTGTAGAGAAACTCTTTCCCATTCTTTTCCTAGCCGATGCTGATCTAAATCTATTATCCTATTATTAACAATACAATCTTTACCAATCGGACATGAAAAAACATGGAGATTCGCCTTCGCATAACTACTTACTATTATTTTAAAAAATAAACATTTAAATACTCCATGATAAATCTTGGGTCCCCTTTCATTATAAGGATGGACTCCACTAGGATTACACCCTCTTAAATAATTCGTTTTTCACTTCAAATAACCATATTTCCTCAGAAAATCATCTGTCAGGGTTTTAATGGTATAAAAAACAGGAGACAGTTCTTGTGCATAATTAAAGATAGGATGTCCGGCCCCTTCAATCATATGCAACTCACAATCAACGCCATTTTCCTCCATGTGCAACCGAAACGTTTCGGCTGTTTTTACCGGGATCAGTGAATCTTTGGTTCCAAGAATAAACAGTGCCGGCGGTGTCGTATGATCGATATTGTGCAACGGAGATAGTTCCTTATATCTTGCTTTCACCAGATCAAATCCATAGCCGTTTTCGCTGTTGTCAATTACAGGATAGTAAAGCACCAGCAAATTTGGTTTACAGCTGAATGAGTCCTGCTTAGTTTCAAATTCTTTTAACGTACCAGTGGCTGCCGCAAGGTGTCCGCCAGCCGATGAGCCTGCTACTACAATCCGATCGGGATCGATATTCCATTTCCCGGCATTCCGGCGAATCCAACGGATAGCATCTTTGGCATCTTCCACGCTTTCGAATGGAGTAGAATGATCCAGGTTAGCAATCCGGTAATCGGATGCAATTGCAACCATTCCTTTTGAAGCGTAATAAGCACATTCGCGATAAAATTGCAATGGAGTTCCAACCGACCAGCCTCCTCCGAAAAAGTAAACGATTGCTGGTCTTTTCTTTCCTTTCTTTATCTTTCCTG
The DNA here is from genome assembly GCA_030706585.1 of Bacteroidota bacterium. Classification (GTDB taxonomy): domain Bacteria; phylum Bacteroidota; class Bacteroidia; order Bacteroidales; family UBA7332; genus CAXXIC01. The sequence goes on along the minus strand of JAUZOF010000001.1, from coordinate 19,721 downwards.
GCCTGAAAATATGAAGACTCAGATCTCTTTGAGCTGTCTTTTTATAGCTAACAATCTCCGGATGAAAAGATTGTCCCGGTTTAGGCAGAATTTGTTTTAGCGCATCAAACCAGGCTGTTGCCATACGATCAGCCCCAACCGGATTTGGATGCACTTTATCCTTAATGGTATACTGAGTCCAGTCAAATCCTTTGGATTGATCTACCAAAACCACGTTTGGATTATGCATGTTTTGAACCATGCTTGCAATGCGTTTATTTAATTCCGGGATATACGAGTATTTGGGTAATTTACCGCTTTCTATTACTTCGGCCACCAAGATTTTTACCTTCGGATTAATTGCCTGTATTTTCCTGATTATAGACTGTTGTGCTGCTATAATTCCATCTACTGGCTTTTCTGTATCAAAATGATTGTGCCCGGAATGAAGCAAAACCAGGGTTGCCGGATATTTTCGATAAATACTGTCGATATGAGCATCCAGAAATTCAGCTGTCATTCCGCTAAATCCGCAATGATTCAACGTTCCAATGCGACATTTACTACTTCGCGGACCGATAAACTCGATCCGGTATCCAGCAGCAAAAAGATGCTCCCACAGAGGGAACAAATAGGAATGAAACTCCTCGCCTCCTTCGGTGATTGAATCTCCCAACCCCATAATGGTTATCCGCTTTGAATGACCTGCGGTATTTGCCGTATCTTGAGCGATTATATTACTGTTTAACAACAGACTGTATATAATTACCCCAAATAATAATTTGAAATTACGCATTAAATAACCTGCCATATATTTAAAATAAATATCATAACAAATGAATGCCAAACTATTCTTATTATAATCTTATCTCACTGCTGCACATCCTATAATAAAAAGCAAAATTTTGAGAATAAAAAATCAAGACACAACACCAGTCATGCTACTGATTATATTAAGTTTAACATTTGTCTCCCCATATAATTTCAGAATCTTCCTATCAGGCGTATAGTTTGGAAAGTTAGAATGAGAATATCACATATTAGCCTGTTCTACAACCTTCTTCAATAAAACAAATTTGTTTATTCTCAAATACCGAACATAATCAAACTAACACTTTAATCAATATTCTATTTTTCAATCAAAATAATTTAAATTTGCTTTGAACATCCAGATTAACCGGAGAATCACCCTTCATCGGAATCTCTCCGATCAACGCCTTTACTAAGGCCTTATGCATCACGGTTGTATTTGAGTAAGCATTAATGCAGGTATTGACCCGTTCAAAATATTCAGGAATGGAATACGGGCTTCCTAATGATATAACAATTAGCTTTTCTTTCGGCATAGCATTGATGCCCCACACAGTTTGAGCCTCATCGTCCCACAACTCCAGCGGGCCATACGGTGCGTGCATGTGCCTGTCAACCAAAAACAATATGCGATCGTATTGTTTTGACACCGATTCTGTCCATCCCTGTGTTTCATATAACAGATCATGTTGAAAATCAACAACGAAACCTTTAGAGCGTAACAGCTCTCCAAATCCTTCCATCTTCTTCAGGGACGAATCTCCGCCTTTACGGCTAACCGGTGTAACCCCGACTAACAGGATTTTCTTATCTTTTTTCGGATCCAAAGGAAGTGCCTGGCTCCGGTCTCGAACCAGTGTAATCGCCTTTTCGCAAATCGCATCCGAAACGGATTGTGCATTCGATTTTTCTTCCGGTGTCATCGCTTCAATTAACTGCCGGTTTTTATCCATTAAACCGAGGCTTTTCTTAAGGTTCCATACGCGACTAACAGCATCATTCAGTCGTGATTCCGGTATTTCCTTACGTATGATACGGGCTTCGAGTGTGTCCATAAACTGATATGACGGCCACAATAAAACATCTACACCTGCCATAAAACTATGAATTTCGCCCTCCAACTGGCTATCATACCACCCACGAAATCCTCCCATCACCATAGCATCCGAAACTACAACGCCTTTGAATCCCAGTTCTCCTTTCAACAAATTAGTCAGCAGTTCTTTGGACAATGTGGCTGGCAGATAATGACCATTCATTGTTTCTTTTTGATACGATGGCAAACAGATATGTCCGGGCATTATCGTTTTCACACCACTATCAATCAACGCCTTAAAAACTCTTCCATGATATTTTTCCCAGACATCAAAAGGCATAGAATTACAGGTAGTCAATAAATGCTGATCACGAAAATCCACACCATCACCCGGAAAATGTTTGATAGTTGCAGCCACCCCATTGTCCTGCAATCCTTTGATTTGTCGGCTTAACAAACGTATGGCTCTGTCCGGATCATCCGAAATGCTTCGGGTATTAGTCACTGGATTAAACGGATTTATATTCAAATCGGCTACCGGATGCAGCACCCATTTCACACCGACCGAGCGACTTTCCTGGGCGACAGTTTTTCCATACTGATAGGCCAGATTGGAAGAATTGGCAGCTCCCAAAGCCATTTCATTCGGAAAAGAAGTCATTCCGGGCAAAGTAACCCCGCTTTCATAATCTTCCTGAAAAAGCAAAGGCAGAGAACTGGCCTGCTGATATTCGGCACAGGTTTTTCTGATATGATTAAGATACTGGTCACGATCAACTCCATCCCAAAGTTTCCACCCCATAAAAAATCCGGTTACCGGATATTTCGAAAAAAAAGCGGACAAAGAACCATTTCCCAATTCCAGTTCCTTTTGGCGATCGGGAAGCATCAGCATCAGTTGCCCAATTTTCTGTCGAAGAGTAAGTGATTTCCATGTAGTATCGGCCAATGAAAGTGGAGAAATTGTAGCAACTCTTGCCTCATAAGATGCTTGCTTCACGGCCTTTGTCTTATTTCCGGCAAAGATTAGTATGCTGATAAAAAATAAAATCGTTAAATAAAAAAATCGCTTCATAGTTTGTTGATGTTTAATGACAGAAATAAAACAGAGACACATCCAAAATAGACGTTCCGTTAGTGAATTCGTCCGATCTTCTCAAAGGGTATTGGCTTAAAATCAGGCAATTTTTGAAAAATCACAGACTGTTTTTTCAGTGTAAAATCAAATTGATCTGCATTTTGAAATTCCACATCCTGATCCGTTACCAAATTCTCATCCAAAACCACCCCCCACTCTTTTTTGCCATTATGCACCTGTTTAACCCCTACAAACACATTGTTTTTAATATCATTATGTTTGGGTACAGCCGGATCATTGTCAAAATAATGAATCATCTCCGGGTATCTCTCAGCAAAAGGTGGTTTTTGAAAGTTCATCGCCTTCATTCTTATTTCGAAAATACCGTTTGGCAACAATGAGTTTTTTGCCCAGTTTTCAAGCCTGTTATCCATGTGTATAGCCAGTTCGGAGGCAATGAAAATATTATTTTCCACTTTATTGTACTGCCCTCCTCCAATCAAAACAGAGCGTGTGCCCGCCTTGTAAAAAATGTTTCCGTAAAGCGATGTACCACATGCCCCGTCATCAAAATAAACTCCCATAGTAAGACCTTCATTACCAATATTTTTCAAGAAATTATACCGTATCACATTCCCATATTCTGAAGGATCACGCCCTATATATACCGCACCCTGATCATCCATCAATTTACATGCACCGTCAATTACGTTGTATTCAACAATATGATCGTTGCCGTGAATATAGATAGCGGTTGCCGGACAGGTATTGATCTGGCAATGTTGTATCCTATTGCCAACTCCGTCTACGTTCACCGGCGATTTATACGAATAATCCCGTCGTCCACAATTGAAAAACTCGCAATCATACAAATAGTTACCAGCCTTTTCCAATTTCACACGGTTACCACCACCAACACTTACGCCTCCGCATCCGGTATTTTCAATCAAGCAATTAACAACCCCATTATTTTTGCCACCATCCCTGTCAAATATGGAATTTTCGTATAAATAGTCATATAAACTACCGATCTCGCCAGATATTTTTTCTCCCGGCATAAATGGATTTTTTTCATCGGGATGACGGTATATTGGAGATGACTTACTGCCTTTTCCAATACAAACACCCATTACTCCCATATTCCGAATAGTGCAGTTTTCAATTTTATCGGACACCGTATTTTCCATATAGATGCCGATGCCACGACCCGCTTCAAAACAAATGTTCCGAAATTCAGTATAGCTGGCACTTTTCAAGGCAATGAGCGGCTTCTCCAGAAGAGAAACCATTATTGTATCGGATGGCTTCAGTTCCGCAAACGGATAAAAATAAAGCAGCCCTTTTTGTTGATCGATATAATATTCCCCTGACTCATCGAGCTCCTCCATCAAATTGAAAAAATAGTATTGATTCCATTCGTGTTCGCCGGAAATGCCAAACATGTGTGCATCGGCAAACTTTACCTCTCCGGTATTAGCATCAATCGTTTTAACCCTCAACTGATCGTTAGCCCAGGCATATTTAAAGTTTCCGCAAGTGAAAATATCCTGTGCCTTATTCCAGAGTGCAAGCCGTTGTTTGTCAAAACGAATGCTACCCGGATGGAAGTCATTATTAGCCATCCCAGGATCAATGACATCATCCGTTCTGATCCGTATCTGATTTTTATTCGGATACCGGGACAAATGAAAAGGCTTCCCATTTATGAAAAGTTCCATGGCTGCATTCACATAAGGCCGACGAAATCCCGTTATTTGATTCTTACCATAATCAACAATACCTAAAGCCTTTAAATCGATGACCTTTATTTTATCAACAGCCAATTGGTCTACAAACCGTTTTTTTTCATTCAAACCGGCAACATTATGGACGGCTTTAGGAGAAATCAAACGTCCACCTATGATGGTGACTTTCTCTCCCGGATAAGCCCGATAGGAAATGTGGCACAATTCAGACCCGGTATCTTCGCTTGTCAGTTCGAAACTTTCGGTAAGTTCATAGATTCCACCTCTAATCCAGACAATGACATCTTGCTTTGTGCCACTGTTTGAGCCTATCTGTTTATAAGCCTGGATGGCTTTTTGAGCGTCAGTCAAAGTAAGGAATGGACTCTCTTTTGTTCCTGTATTGCCGGAATTACCATCTTTAGCTACGTAGAATTCTTTTACCGAATTAGCAAAAGACTGGTTTCCAACAAGAAACAACAAAGAGACAATAAATAAAATGCATTTCATATTTGTAGCTTTGTAAACACGACAAACTAATAGGTTGCAAAACACCTGTCATTCAGACGCAACCATATCAGTAGAATGCTCTAATTTATGCGCTGTAGATACTTCGTGATTAGATTAATCCCGAAAAGTGAAAGTTGATAATAACCTCTCCTTTCCTGTAGGCAAGGAAAGGAGAGGAGTGAAATCCTGATATTTGCAAAACATTATTGGTTAGTTACATATCAGGTAGCAAGACCTAAAACCTATTAATTGATCCAACCATCATTTTGTGTCAAATTCGGATTGATTTGAATTTCCGATGCCGGTATTGGCCATGTGTAAATATAATCGCCCTTAAACGAATATGAACTTACAACACCACCCCAGATCTGTTTACTGCCATTACCGCTATAAAACACTTTGTCTTTCCATATTTTCCAACGTAACTGATCGAAATAATTGACACCTTCGCCAGCAAATTCAACACTACGTTCATTTTGAATACGGACTCTCAGATCAGCCTGACCGGTCACTGTGGTCGCGGCATTAGAGTTCAACAGTGCAACTCCGGCTCTTTGCCTTATTTCATTCACCTTACTTATGGCTTCCGGCACGAAACCCTGTTCGTTCAATGCTTCTGCCCACAAAAGAAGAACATCGGCATATCGGATAATCGGCATATCTATCGGGCTGTAATTTCGATTGAGAATATCGGTAACTCCTTCAATCACAAACTTGCGGTACAAGTAATAAAAATAGTTTTGCGTGTCGGTTTGTATGTCGCCTCCGGTCAATGCCTGTGATCTGTAAGGCCATCTCAAAGTAGCGACAGCCACAGTCGAAGTATTGTTATACGCTCCTGTAAATGTCGAATACGGAGTGATAACTGTTGCTGCCAAACGTGGGTCACGATTTTGATATGCCTTTAGAATTCTGGCTTCGTTGCCGGTTGGCAAATACAAGCTCATTTTGGCTCCCCTGAGTGCAGCCGCATTTTTTTCTGCTGTTGTTAAATTATCTCTCAGGAAATAAACTTCACGTTCGGCGACAGTGAGGCTGGAGTAACCTGGAATAACATCATCCCAATTAAATTTTGAGCCATCGATGTTTTCATATAAATCCACTAAATCTGGCGTTGGCATAAAATAATTCCAGTCAGATGTAAAAGCTGAACGGCTACCATAATACAATTGGACGGAACCTCCAAAATCTTGTTGCCCGATATTTTGAATAGAAAAGATCATCTCTGGACATTGTTCGTTAGCTGTTGTAAAAAGAGTTTTGTAATTTGAAAACAAAGAATAGCCGCAATCTTTTACCTTGCTAAAATCTTGAGCCGCCAGATCCCATTTTTTCTGGTACATATATACTTTACCGCGCAATGCATAAGCAGCGCCTTTTGTAATATGACCATAATTTGCATTACCGGAAACATACCTATCCGGAAGATTAGTCTCATTGATACAGTCAGTCAAATCCGTAATAATCTGATTCCAAACTTCGTCCTCAGTTGACCGTGCCTTTGTTGCTTCTTCTGCAGTAAACGGTTCCAGATAAATTGGAACTCCTTTATAAAGCTGATTTAATCTATAGTAAAAATAAGCCCTTAGAAATTTACACTCTGCAATATATCTCGCTTTTTTTGTGGCAACAGATGGAGATTTGAGCGGAATATTTTTGATAGCATCATTCGTACGCTGAATACCTTCGTAGAAATTCTGCCACATTGTAGAAAACAACCCATCGCCGGCTGTGATAGTTCCTCTCAATAATGATTCATCAAACCGGCTCTGTCCTGTAAATCCAAAACGATCGGTTTCATACAGCTCGTACGGGGATGTAGTACTGCTACTTCCGGTTCCGAGTCTTAATGCAGCATACACTCCTGTTACTCCCAAATCAGTTAAATTATCCGTCGTCCACATTGTTTGGGATGATATGGCAGAATAAGGCGTTGTATCAAGCAAATCACTACTACAACTTACAATTAATAATATTGCACTTAAATAAAGATATATTCGTTTCATGGTCTCAATTATTTAGAAAGTAATATTCATCCCTACGGTATATTGTCTCATGGTAGGATAAGAAATAGATGCACCTACTTCCGGATCCAGTCCCGGGAATGATGTCAAAGTCAACAAGTTTTCACCACCAATAAAAATACGGGCATTACTAATTGACACTTTTTTTGTCAGTCGTTCCGGAATTGTATATCCAATTTGTAAACTTTTCAATTTCAGATAAGAAGCATTGTACAAATAGAAATCGCTTGCTATGCCACTCTGAGGATCAGTAGTTTTCAATCTGGGATAATGCCCATAGATATTATTCGCCGGATCACTCGGATTTGCTTCATTGTAATAATAATGATCATTAGCAACTAATGTAGGAACAGCTTTCCCTAACGCCACTATTGATCTGTTCATATATGTTTCATTCCAATAATATGACATTCCGGCACTACCGGCCCAAATCATAGAAACATCGAAACCTTTGTAAGCCATGTTAAAATTCATTCCATAATTCCATGAAGGAGAAGAGTTTTTACCGGTAAATTTCTGATCATACGAATTACCATAAATACCATCTCCATTGGTATCGCCATATATTAAATCACCATACCATATTTTAGAATTACTGACTCCACCGGAAGGCTGAAAAGTATAACCGGCAGCAACCATCATTTGAAGCCAATTCATATCTTGTTGAGTTCTGATCATCCCATCTTTCGGACCACCATTTTTATTGACCGAGCCATCTTTGTTGGTGTAAGTTCCATTGCCTTTGTATACCGGATAAAGATAATATTCGTTAATACGGTGTCCTTGCAGAATACGTTGAGTTGAACCTGTCGATACGGAACCAAGGTTTGAGGAGTAAACCTGATTGCCATTGGCATCTGTGACATAGCCTTCTTGCAACTGTCCTTTGTATTTTTTTACATTGTTATAGTTGTAGGCTATATTTCCCGATATGCTGTATTTGAAATTCTTGAGTTTACCGTTATACCCGAGAGTCAATTCTATTCCTTTTTTTGTAACCTGTGCAATATTTTGAGTTGCGGCTGTAGCCGTTCCGACTGTAATAGGCACTGTTGGCACGAACAAGATGCCCTCCGTAAATCCGCGGTACACATCCAGTTCAAAGTTAAAGGCGCCCTTCAATGCCGTTCCGCTTAATCCCAGGTTCGTAGTCGTAGTTGTTTCCCATTGCAAGTACGGATTTGCGCTCTTTTTTTGTATTAAGCCACTTGTTGCAACTCCATTGTAGGAATATTGCGTTGTGTTATATGTAGCTTGGTAATCATAATTTCCAGAAGCATTATTCCCGGTTTTACCCCAAGACGCACGTAGTTTTAAATTGTCTACAATCTTGTTTACATTTCGCATAAATGGTTCTTCGGAAACTCTCCAACCACCGGAGAATGCAGGAAAGAAGCCCCAACGGCTATCTTTCGAAAAACGGGATGATCCATCGTAACGTAAAACTGCTTCAAATAAATATTTTTGATTGTATGCATAATTTAACCTGCCGAAAAAAGATCTTAGTGCATAATCATAAGCATCTCCTGAAATGGTAGTCATGGTAGTTGCCGTATTCAATGTCGTTAACGAAGCATCCAGCAAGCCTGTCTTTTTGGCCAAGAAGTTATATAATTTGAAATACTGTTGGTTATAGCCGGCCAAAACGCCCACATCATGTTTACCTGCAATGGTTGTATTATACTTCAAAACATTATCAAGTATTACATTATAGTTTTTATACAATGAATATTGAGTGGTCAACTGACCCGGGCTTGCCGCTGAAGACCCAATTGTATTTGTTGCAAAATTCCATTTATCCTGAGAAACCGGATGGTTATTGTTTTCAGTATATGACACGTCATAGTGAGCTTTTGATTCCATACGCAGACCTTTAACAATATCCAAATTCGCAAAAACCGTGGTATTTGCCATAGTAACAGTATTTTCTCCTGCCAACGAATAGAGTGATGCAAGCGGATTGTTTGCGGTTGAAGATTCTTCTGAGGCTGAAGGGAAACCGTATTTTCCATTATAGTGAGGATAAACTCCCGGAACTGTAGCTGTCAGATAAGAAAAGACTGTATTTAAATCCACAACGCTTGAATTCTGTACAGATCCAAATGTTTGGGTACCGACAGTAAGAAACTTTGCCACCTTCGATTGTAGATTCACACGAATTTGATAGCGGTCTGAACCTGTATTTGGCATTGTTCCCGGGTTGTTCATGTATCCGGCAGACAATAAAAACTGCGTATTCTGAGTTCCTCCCTTTAGCGACAAGTTATGATTTTGGAGCAATTTATCCTGGAAGATTACATTCGCCCAATTTGTATTGGGATAAGCGACATAATTGGGAATTCCTAATGATGTCAATTCATTAGGATGTTCGTTTGCATTCTGCCAGAGGGCAATCGTTGACGCGGTATAAACCGGAGTCTGACCAATATTAGAATAGCCTTCGTTGACTAATTGCATGTGACGTGCATAATCAGATACGAAACCAGGTAAATTGTTAGGATGAGTGATGGATGTATTTCCTGAATAGGTCACACTGATCTTGCCCTGACTACCACTTTTGGTAGTAACCAGTATGACTCCGTTTGAGGCCAACGATCCGTAAATAGCAGCTGTAGCAGCATCTTTTAACACAGAAATACTTTCTACATCATTCGGGTTTAATCCGGTAGTTGTACCCACAATACCATCAACAATTACCAACGGTGCTGTATTATTCAATGTACCTGTACCGCGAATAAGAATGCTGGCTCCATCAGAACCCGGCTGGCCCGAAGTATTACGAACGTAAACCCCTGTAGCCAAACCTGCCAGTGCAGACGATAAATTTGTTACAGGCCTGCTATCGAGCGATTTTGAGTTAATCGTCGCAACAGAACCTATAACATTCACTTTCTTTTGAGTGGCGTAACCCACCGCAACCACTTCATTTAACCCAATCGCTTCGTCTTGAAGGGTAATATCAAGATTCGTTTGTTTATTTATTGGGATTTCTTGTTTCTTCATACCAACAAAAGAAACTTGCAAAATGGAGTTATCCTCTACATTTTGTAACGAAAAAGCCCCATCAAGATCAGTTATCACGCCTTGTTTATTGCCTTTGATGATTACGCTGGCTCCCGGCAAAGGTTGCCCTTTTTCGTCTTTCACAAAACCTGTGATTTTGTGGATGTTCTTTCTTGTCTGTTCATCCATTCCTTCCTGGCTTTTCGACTTTTGAAAAAGAACAATCAAATTGTTCTTATCTTTTTTGTAGCCAATATTAGCCTTAGACAAAAGTTGCGTCATCACTTTATCTATCGGCGCATTGTCCACCTTTATAGTGCACAATTGATCCAGACCTTTCAGGCTTTCGTTGTAGAAGAAACGATACCCACTTTTCGATTCAATCAGCTTGAATATGTCTTTCAGCGGTTGCTGTTTTACATTGAGGCTGATTTGTGCGCTCATAAAAAACGGGAAAAACAGCAGCAATACAACAAGGTATCGCAAGTCCGGGTGCCTCCGTCTGATTCTCGAAGTGTCATTAACGTGCATTCTCATACGTATTAATTTAGAAGTTAAAAGGTAAAAATTAATCTTTCACTTATATATACAGGCAAGGCGTAAAATTCCGCTACTGCATCCTGCATTTTAACATATAAATTTCAAAAAAAAGCAACCTAAATTATTTCAGGCTGCTATTGTTTGTATAGTGAAAGAACAGAAGGATCAACAGTTATCGTTTGGACAAAATAACTTGTTGATTCTCGATCCGGAATTTTAACGACGATGTTAGTGCCAATGTATTCAGCACACTTTCAAGGCTCCCATTATTAATGGTACCTGTAAAATATTGATTTTCTATGCCGTTCGAGCCAAACACTATTTTAATATTGTATGTACGTTCTATGCTTTTGGCAATCTCTTTAAGTGTCTCATGTTCAAAACGCAATTCATTATTTCTCCATCCGGTAAAGTCGGGAGCATTGGTGACATGCTTTACCTTGTTAGTTCGTGTTTCTTTGTCATATTCGACCCGTTCGTTCGGAGACAACACGACCTGTCCACCGAGTGTTCCTACCTTCACCTTACCATTTATCAGAACCGAAGACACTGTTTTATCTTCGCCGTAAGCTCTCACAACAAATGCCGTTCCGAGCGCTTCCACTGAAATATCGTTACATTTTACCCGAAATGGTTTATTCTTATTGTGTGCCACCTCAAAATAAGCCTCACCTGTCAGATTCAGCTCCCGATCTTTATCATTAAAACCGGGTGTACATGTCAGTTTCGATTTTGAGTTGAGCCAGACCTTGGATCCATCCGGCAAAACGATGTTTGCCTTTTGTCCTTGTTCGACGGCAATAGTATAGGGTGCTTTTTCTGGAATTGTTTTGTCTGACATGTAGAAATACATGCCGATAGCTGTCAGTAACGGTAGCATAACGACTGCCGCGGCCAGCCACCATTGTTTTTTCCAACCGGAAGAACGTACCGGTGCATTATCAGGCTCCACTTCCTTATGTATATTCCGGAGCATTCTAAATTGCAGCGCGGCATCAATCTCGGAAGACGAATCCTCAATCTGCCGTTCCAACCAACGCGAAAGTCCCGGATTATTTTTAATCCAGTTAGACAATCTGGCAATTTCCTGGTCAGAGGCTTTGCCAAACACATAGCGTTCAAAAAGTTCTATACATTCTTCTGGACTCATACATTAAGACTTTATGCTTTGCTACTCTATATACAGTTAGCACTTATTTTTCCACTACTTAAAGTTAGAAAAACATACACAAAAATAAGATGTAAGTACCGTAATATTTTAGTTTGTCTTTCATATAAGCCAAAGATTTAGCAAGTTGTGTTTCAATAGTGCTTTCAGAAATATGTAATTGTCTGGCAATGCTTTTGTTGGAGAATCCTTGTTTACGGCTTAAAATGAAGATTTCTTTCCGTTTTGGGGGCAATTCTTCCGTAAGTTGATCTATAAATTCTTCCAATAGTTTGCGATCAACCTCCTTTTCCGTCTCATTATCATACTGCAGATAGGCATTATTCTTTATATATTCAGTGTAAACAAACCGAACTGCCTCGTGTTCATAATCGTTAATCAGAAGATTCTTCGCAATTGTGCACAAAAAAGAAAGGAAAGATTTGTCAGGATCTATTTTTGCCTGTTGTTCCCATAATTTGATAAAAGTACGCTGTACCAGTTCTTCAGCCACATGGCTGTTCCCTTGCGTCAGTTTCAATATAAAATTGTATAACTTCCCGCTGTAAAGGTAATACAGGTGTTCAAAAGCAGCCGTATTCCCCTGAGAAAGCAAACGTATTTCTTCTTTTTCAATCATGGCCATCCATCTAAATGCAATTATTTAATCCCAATTATAACAGATAGATTCGTTCAGGTTATATCTACACACAAGGTGAATCACTCGATTGTAAGACAAATTCATCTCTCATGCATGTAAAGGTATACAGGCAATGTGGAAAATTCCGCTACTGCATTCTTCGTTTTAACATATTTAGAAAGTCATCCGATCAAACCTGATTCGTCACAAAATGCCAGATAACAAATGTTTTGACAAGATTGCACTTCGTATTTCCCGGCTCTCAAATTTAACACTTCATTCTACAAATACCTGAAACAAAGAGCATGGAATATTTTTTTCAGTTTTTTTAAGTTGCAAAATCAGTTGATTGATTTTAATTGGTTCCTGAAAAATGATTCTTCGTATTGTCTGATAATTTTCTCTTACTTCAAATATCGGCTCTCTTCGCTCGTTCAATAGTTTGAAATCCCTGACACAAAATGGAATCCGGTTTTCAGGATGCCCCATTTGGACAGATTCCATCGGATGGTCAAAGTCCGTATCAAAATATAAAATGATTCGGTTGATGGTTTGTACTTCTGTCCACGAAAATCGCAACTCGGGATGTTGATCTTCCAATGAAGCAACCCAGGCATTGGGTCTCCCCGTCGGACGGGTATAGCCATTTATCACATTGGCTGCGCCAAAACTGGTAATTGCAGGATGAATGTTCATTGCAATATTGTGCCCTCCCGGTCGCCTTTCGGGACACCAGAATTCAAAAGAGTCAATCCCTGCATTCTCAGGCGGATCCTGTTTTCCATGATTGTTTACCGCATAATTGAATTTATTAAATACGCTCAACAAGCCGGAATAACGTTTTGTGCTCGTTCTTATTTTTACAACCTCATTCTTTAGAAACGTTACAAATGCATATTGTTCATTCGGAATCGATGTCTTGAATGAAATTTGCAATCGCTGTACTCCTGGTTCCAATGCATACATCCATTTTTCCGCAGTACAATCCGGAGTGAAATTTTCAGGTTTTTCCGCATACCGCAACTCAATATCCAGTGTAGTAGGTCGCAAAACATCCAATTCTACCTCAAAACTGTAATTCACAGATGAGCTGAAAGGTAATAGCTGTGCCACTGAAAAATCAAGTTGGTGCCATGATCCATCAAAAGGAATTCGATCCAGCTCCAACGTACTTGAAGCCTCAAGATGTGCACAATTTGCCAGATTGCTGTCGTTATTTATCGGAATGCCAGGAATGCTTTGACCTGTCAGATTGAGTGTCTGCTGGAGGTTTTTCAGTTCCTTCAGCGAAAGAATATCAGCCGGCAATATCTTATGCATAATACACTGAGCTGCAGCAATACCCACTGCTTGCGCCCCGAAAGCAGAAGTGGCCATTACCCGTGAAGATCCGTGCGCCACATGCGATGTACTGATGATTCGTCCTGCAAAAAAAAGATTCCGTATATCTTTGCTAACAAAACATTTATACGGCATTTCGTAAATTCCTTTGGAATGATACTGGGTACAGCCATTTTCCTTACTGTAAACACCGTCCGATGGATGCAAGTCGATTGCCCAACCGCCATACGCCACTGCATCCTGATGGTGACATTGTTCGATTATATCCTGCTGCGTCAAAGTATACAGCCCTTCAAACCTCCGGCTTTCCCGTTTTCCGGGAATAACACCCACCCATTCCAGTGTCAGATTTTCAACGCCCTGAAAATTACCTGAGTTTTTGATGTAATTCCATACCCCATAAACAATGCTCCATAATTCCCATTTAATTTCTTCTGTATCGTGAATTGTATCTTGTCGTCCGCCACACTCCAACCACCAAAATTTACAGCCGTGTTCGCCGGTATTGATATTACTGAAACGCGGAATTTTGGTGATATCTTTCAATGCATATGAGGGTGCTATATATTTGACCGGAGCACCTGTATCCTTACTGTAAAAATAGATAGAATGTCCCAGTAATTCACCGTACTTAGAAGTATCGGGAGCAAATTTTTCCCCGTATTTTATTTGATCTTCGGCACCAACCCTATATCCGGCTCCTGCTAAATAAGCTAAAACGCCATCGCCGGAAGCATCGCAAAACAGTGGAGCGATTATCTCATACCGGGTTTCATTCTGCGAATTAAATCCGAATACTTTGGCAATTTTATCTTCCGAGCTTTTTTCGATGTCATATACTACTGTATTCAACAACAGTGTAATATTTTTTTCCTGTTTGATCTTATCAAGTAGTATCGTATCAAAAATAACCGGATTTCCCTCCTTGTTTTTATAAAGATTTTCCACCAGAATCTCGTCGATTATGCCACCTTCCCTCGACCAACGATTGTTATTGCCCATGTGGGAGGTAGCTCCCAATACCCATAAACGAACCTCGCTCGAAGCATTTCCGCCCACAACCGGACGATCCTGCAAAAGCCCCACTTTTATACCCGCCCGGGCTGCAGAAATGGCAGCACAAATTCCAGCCATTCCACCCCCGACAACCACAAAATCAGCATCAAGAGTTACGCTCCTAAATGATCTTTTATCCTTATCAAACAATTTTTCTATCATAAATCAATCATGCTTTTTTATTCGGTTTCAAGGAACTACACTTCACAAAACCCAATCCCAATAAAACGAATCCAGCTCCTGTACTTGCTACAAAAACTTTATAGGAAGGGGCCAACATGCCCAACACAAAAATTGCAAGCCCGATAAAAGCCACACCATAGCCTATAATTCGCAAGCTATATCTGTTTTCTCGTTTTGCTTCCTGTATCTCTTGTTCTGAAATATGGCTACGATTCTCCCTATTCTCATCTTCCCACATTTTGTACGAATCATACCTGTCGGAAGTATGCTGCTTTAGAATAAAATACACTTCAAGAATTATCATACAAAGTATCGGGAAAGCCACACCCAACACCATTTCATCCGTTCTATTCAACGAAAAATCAAAAAGCATGGGCGTTATGAACTTAAAGTATCCATTTACCAAAAGACTTAGAATTGTCGCTGTCAATACAGAGAATGACGTTTGTCTTTTGGAAAATAATGTCCATATTATCGGCAGATAGAGCGGAACTCCGGTAAGAGCGGCAAGACTGATCACCACGTTTACCACCCCACCCATACGAGGAATCATAAGTGCCAGAAAAATGCCGGCAACTCCAAAAGCCACAGTCGAAAAACGGGCTACCAACATCAAAATTTTGTCTGAGCTATTGGGACGTAATCTTTTGAATATATCATTGGTAATCACTCCCGAAGCAATATTTAGTTTGGAATTCATGGCACTCGTAGTAGCAAAGATCATCCCTCCTATCATCAATCCCAAAACGCCTTTGGGCAATACTTCTTTACACATCATAAGGTAAGCCCCTTCGGAGTCAAGAACTCCCAACGAAGAATTACACATATGATACAACATGGGAGGCAGCATCCACAAAACAGGATTTATGATATATAATACGGCAAAAAACCAGCCTACCTTGCGGGAATCCAACTCTGTTTTAACACAGGTATAACGTTGCACATAAGCCCAGTTTCCTCCGAGAAATATAGTGTTGTAGATACCGAAAGCAATGATGAAAGTAAGAGTATATTCTGCGTTGGACAGGTTAAAGAAGGATGCTGAAGTGTGGGAAATAAAATGAGAAACACCATCCACCCTATCGATAGACAAGGGTATGACAATTATCAGGGCGGCTGTAAGAATAATAAACTGCAAAATATCCGTGGAAACAACAGCCCACAAACCGCCAACAGAGACGTATAGTATGCAGAATATCCCCAAAAGCACGATGCACAAATTCAAATCAAGGCCTGTGGACACCTCTACTATTTTAGCTACCGGATAAAGAAATGAAGCGGTAAGAAATAGAGCAATGAACAAAAACAAATAGGTATAGATCTTTTGTGTCGTTACGCCTAAACGCTTGTTAATGTACTCCGCCACCGTAAACGATCCGGTTTTGTGCCATCTGGGAGCTATGAAGCAACCGACAATCAACCCGGCAATGGCCATTGTCCATTGAATAGAGATAGAAACCCAACCGTACAAATATGCCACCGATCCCCAAACAACGAACGTTCCGGCAGAGTGAAAACCCATAAATAATGATAATCCGCTCATTTGCCAGGGGACAGCCCCTCCGGCGGCAAAAAAAGAAGTCATATTTTTACCTCTCTTCGAGAAAGCCAAACCGGCACTTAACACACCAATGGTAAGAAGTAGAATGGTCAGAATGTCTAATAAACTCATAGACAATGTTTTTATGATATTACGATTTGTACTGTGATTTAACGCAACAAAAGTATGCACAAAAGAAACAGGCAAATCATCTTTTCAAGAAAAACTCCGTAAACGTTTCCGGAAATAGAAATTCAATGATTAAAGCTAAAAAAAGAGGTTTGAGATATACTCATCTGGGAGAAAGGCTTATCTTCTATCGGAAGATTCTCTTACACACTATCTAACTATGAAACAGAACGATGTGCGTTTCAATGAGCCCTTTTATTGAGAGGAAGAGTGGAGTTGCGAATATTCAATTTTGCTTCCAGAACGACGGTTTCTACCGGCAAATCATTATTTGCTATTTGTTTCAGCAGCATCTCTGCGGCAATCTTGCCTATTTCAAATGTAGGTTGCGAAACGCTGGTCAGTTCCATGATTTTTCCAATGGGCGACTCTGAAAAACCGGCAACAGCAACATCTTCCGGAATTCTCAATCCCCGTTTCCTTAATTCCAGCATACAACCAACTGCAACAGGGTCATTTACCGCAAAAATAGCATCCGGCCGTTCTTTTAATACCATCAGGTAATCAATTCCGTCTTTCGCTCGTTCCTGTTGTATGCCTACATACATAATCAGCTGTTCCTGTACCGGAATTCCATATGCAGCTAAAGCATCCAAATATCCATGCAAACGTTCTTTGGTAACCGACAAATCAGGATTTCCTGCAAGATGTGCAATGCACTTGTATCCGCATTTTATCAAGTGTTCCACCGTTTGAAATGCCCATTTTCTATCATCAATAACAACCTGGTTAACATTTAATTGAGGCAAAACACGATTCACAAAAACCATCGGCATCCGATCTTGGACCAGACGTTCGTACAGATCCATATTTTTAGAATCTTTTGTCACGGACACAATCAATCCTTCCACCATGCTGTCTTCCAGCATCTCCACATTCTTGCGCTCCAAGGAGGATGATTCATTCGATTGACAAATCAAGACCTGATATCCATGCTTATTTACGACCTCTTGTATACCAATGATTATTTCTGGAAAGAAGAACGTAATAAATTCAGGCACAACCACCCCGATCATATTATTCCGTCTTTTGAGAAGATTGCGTGCCTGAATATTGGGTTTATAATGCAGTTCTCTTGCTTTCGCCAGTACCTTTTCTTTTGTTTCCAGATGAATATCGTAGCTACCATTCAGTGCTCTGGAAACGGTTGCAATCGAAAGTCCCAATGCACTGGCAATTTCTTTTATTGTGATTTTAGAAGAAGGCATTTTGATGATATATTACTAATTATATGATAAATAGGACGACAACATTCTCTCAAAGAAGAATCATTACCTGCTATTGAATCATTATTCCGGGTTGTTTGTCATTCATTTTTATGGTATATTTGGCGCCGCAATGCCGCAAAGATATATCAAATTTTCATATTCTTATAGCTTGGATGAAGCAAAGCCGTGACTAAAAATCACACTCAGAAAGCGTTGCTAATAAACGCCACACAATTATTTGCTGCCATTCCAAACACTTCTAATTTCCAATATTCCTGATTTTATCAACTTAAACACCTGTACAACATCTCATTTACATATTTATTATATCATGATTAAGAAGATTTTTGTATTATCAATTGCATTATTTGCATGCATTGCCGTTTTTGCTGCCAATGACACAATACGTGTTTTGGCTATTGGTAACAGTTTTTCTGAAGATGCTGTCGAAAACTATCTCTACGATCTTGGGAAATCGGATGGCGTGACCTTCGTTATCGGGAATATGTTCATCGGAGGCTGTTCGCTCGAGAAGCATTGGAATAATGCAGCAAATGACCTTGCGGTATATTCGTACCGGAAAATTGAAACAAACGGCATCAAAATGACCATTCCAAACTCCAAGTTATCAGAAGTCATTCCCAGCGAACGGTGGGACTACATTTCATTTCAGCAGGTGAGTTTCAATGCCGGCATATACGACACTTACTTTCCTTATCTGCCGAACTTATTTACCTATGTGAAAGCCAAAGCAACAAATCCAGCTGTCACATATATGCTGCACATGACATGGGCTTACGCACAAAATTCCACACACACGGGGTTTGTCAACTACAACAAGAGTCAATCTCAGATGTACAGTGCCATTGTAGATGCCGTCAATCACGTAGCAAAAACAGTAGATATTAACATCATCATTCCTTCAGGAACTGCGATTCAAAATGCACGTTCTACCTATTTAGGAGATACTTTCTGCAGAGACGGTCATCATCTCAATCTTATCATCGGGCGTTATATTGCCGCGTGCACCTGGTACGAAAAACTGACAGGACGCAGTGTGGTCGGAAACTCATTTGCACCGTCCGCATTATCAAAAGCTGAAATTAAGATCGCACAAGAAGCTGCTCATAATGCGGTTCAGCATCCCAACACAATCACTTCAACAAACTATTAAAAACACTTAATAGGAACCTCATTCTTAAGAGTATCTCACAAATTGCACCTGCGTACCTAAGAAAAAAATCGTTCATAAAAGACTGAGGTCCATACAGAGTAAACGCCAAAGGTCAGTGATCGAAATCATTGCCCTTTGGCGTAAAATAAGAATCGTGCTTTTGCTAAGCCATATTAAAACAGCACTTTATCTGCCTTATCAATTAGAGCATACTTTTAACAGCTTCGGTTTAAGAACATTGATCCATAAATCATACCCCTTTTGGTTCATATGTAGCCTGTCGGCCTTAAAGATATCTTCACGCAATTTGTTCTGTTCATCATACAGACAAGTCGCCACATCCACAAAACGAACAGTCGGCTGAGTAGTGCACCATTCTGACAACAGGCTATTAATTGCTTTTTGCTTTGCAAGCATCTTTAAACGAGCATATGACGGCTTGAAAGACAACAAGAAAACCGGCTTAGTCGGATAATCACGCACTAGCTTAGATAGGAAAAGACGAAAGAAATCATAGGTCTCTCCCACCGTAAGATCGT